>JBJTVN010000107.1:0-15085 GCA_046081225.1 Alphaproteobacteria bacterium | reverse complement strand
AGTTTCCAAGTCACATCCAAAATCGACAGCCGCACCATTTTGGGCGAAATGGGGGCGGAGCAACTTCTGGGTCAGGGGGATATGCTCTACATGGCCGGTGGTGGGCGTATCACGCGGGTTCACGGTCCCTTTGTGTCCGATAATGAGGTTGAAAGCGTCGTGTCCCATCTGAAAGCCCAAGGCCAGCCCGATTATGTGGATGATGTCACGGTGGCCGACGATGACGACGATGACGGCGGCGCGTTCAAGGGCGAAAGTGGTGATGCCCTGTATGATCAAGCCTTGGCTATTATTTTGCGGGAACGCAAGGTCTCCACCAGCTTTCTGCAACGTCATTTGCAAGTGGGGTACAACCGCGCCGCCCGCATCATCGAAAAACTGGAAGAAGAAGGCGTCATCAGCCAGCCCAACCACGCCGGCAAGCGGGAAATTTTGGGGGCGTGAGGCGGGGGCGTGAGGATGTAGGGCTGTTCATTTCTATGCATCGTCATACCGGACAAATGAGCGTTAGCGAATGCAGATCCGGTATCCAGCGCCACTGTCAAAAGGCGTAGCCTTTTGCCTTGATTCTAAAAAATCTAAGGAACAAAACGCTTTGCGTTTTGGCATTTGCGTTGGATTCCGCCTCGGCGCTCGCTATCGCTCGCTGGGCCGGAATGACGCAGAATCGTTAGGTTTTGGCAGAAATGAACAGCCCTGCATGAGGATGACTCAGGCCTCGGCATCTTCCCCCTTTAAATCTCGAGCCACGCGGGGGTCAGCAAATAAATCATGGATCAGGGACACCTGATTCAGGGTGTGGTCTTCACAAAACTTCAAACGGGGCAAATAGCGGGTGGCCAAGTAGGGACGCAGAGCGTTTTGCAAAGGCACGCGGACCTGTTTCAATTTGTCCCGCAGCTGCAGGTTATCCCCTCCGCCCATAAAATACACGCGGGCCGACCGTAAATCAGGGGTCATATCCACCTGTGTGATGCTGATCAGGGGCAGATCAAAATCCCCACGGGCCAGAATGTCCGACAGGGCGCGGCGCACGGCCTCGCCCACGCGGTATTGGCGGGTGCTGGGAACAGAGGGGGACGACGCCACAGCCTTGCCCCGTTTAATGATGCAACAACGGGGGAGAATCCGGCAAAGGGGCGCCCTTCATCTGGGGCACATAATCCACCGTGATCTGGCTTTCCGGCCAAGCAATGGGGGTTAGGGGCTTGGTGAAGGCATGAACCAGAACCTCGGCCATCTGCCCCACCGGAATAATGGTCAGGCGTTCCTGAACGTCAGAGGGGATATCCGCCAGATCCTTCTCGTTTTGTTTCGGAATCAAAACGGTTGTGATGCCCCCCCGCAGGGCGGCCAGCAGTTTTTCTTTTAACCCCCCGATGGGCAGAACGCGGCCCCGCAGGGTAATTTCCCCCGTCATGGCCACATCGCGGCGCACAGGAATGTTGGTGAGCATGGAAATCAACGCCGTGGCCAGCGCAATTCCCGCCGATGGTCCATCCTTGGGCGTGGCGCCCTCAGGCAGGTGCAGGTGAATGTCCCGCTTGTCCAGCATGTCGTAGGAAATGCCCAGCGTCAGGGCCTGTGATCGAATATATCCCATGGCGGCCTGCAGGGATTCCTGCATAACATCCCCCAGTTTTCCCGTGGCTTTGACCTTGCCTTTGCCCGGCCACATCACGGTTTCGATGGCCAGCAGATCCCCGCCCACCTCGGTCCACGCCAGCCCTGTGGCCACGCCAATCTGATCTTCGTCCTCCGCCAATCCAAAGCGATACTTGGGAATACCAAGGTATTCTGAGAGGGTTTCAGGCGTCACGGCAACGGTTTTGTTTTTGGGTGTCACCAACAGCTGTTTGACGATTTTTCGGGCAATTTTGGCCAAGGCACGTTCCAGATGGCGCACACCGGCTTCGCGGGTGTAGTAACGGATGATGTCCCGTAAAGCCGGCTCTGAGAGGGTCCATTCTTTGGCCGAAAGCCCGTGGGCCTCCCCTTGGCGGGGCAGCAGGTGATTTTGGGCAATGGTGACCTTTTCATCCTCGGTGTAGCCCGATAAACGGATGATTTCCATCCGATCCAGCAGGGGCAGCGGCAAGGATAACGTGTTGGCCGTGCACACAAACATAACATCCGAGAGATCATACCCAACCTCAAGATAATGATCCTGAAAATGGGTGTTTTGTTCGGGGTCCAGAACCTCCAGCAGGGCACTGGCGGGGTCCCCGCGATGGTCGTGGCCCATTTTGTCAATTTCATCAATTAAAAACAGGGGGTTGGATGATCCCGCTTTTTTCATGCCCTGCAACAGCTTGCCGGGCATAGATCCGATATAGGTGCGGCGGTGGCCGCGAATTTCCGCTTCATCCCGCATGCCCCCCACCGATAGGCGCACAAACTCCCGTCCTGTGGCGCGGGCGATGGACTTGGCCAAAGAGGTTTTCCCCACACCTGGGGGACCCACAAAACACAAAACGGTCACAGGGGTTTTGCCTGTACGTTGTTGAACGGCCAGATATTCCGCGATGCGGTCTTTGATGGTGTTCAGGCCATCATGATCCTGATCCAAAATCTCAACAGATTTTGATAGATCATTGTTTAGTTTTGTTTTTTTCTGCCAAGGTAAATCCACAATCCAATCCAGATAATTGCGGATCACGGTGGCCTCTGCGGACAGAGGGGGCATGAGTTTGAGCTTTTTCAAATCTCCCAAAGCCTTTTCGCGGGCTTCTTTGGTCAGTTTCAGGGTTTTGATTTTGTTTTCAAAAATCTCGAATTCATTTTTGCCTTCTTCGGTATCGCCCAGTTCCTTTTGAATGGCGCGGATTTGTTCATTTAAAAAGTATTCCCGTTGGTTTTTTTCAATCTGTTTTTTCACGCGGTTACGGATGCGCCGCTCCACGGTCAGCAGGCTGATTTCGGCCTCCATCAGGGCAAAGACCTTTTGCAAACGCTCGGCCACATCCTGCGTTTTCAGCAAATCCTGCTTTTCGGGCAGCTTGTTGGACAGGTGGGCGGAAATGGTGTCGGCCAGACGTTCAGGGTCCTCAATTTTATTCAGACCCACCAAAATTTCGGGGGCAATTTTTTTGTTTAGCTTAATGTAATTTTCGAACTGTGACAATACGGCAGCCGCCAAAGAGGCAATCTCCTTCTTATCGCTCATGTCGGACATTAACGGCTCGGCCACGGCCTGCAAGAACTCAGGATTGTCCAAAAACTCGATGGCGTGGGATCGGCCTAAGCCCTCAACCAGAACTTTAACGGTGCCATCGGGCAGTTTCAGCATTTGCAGGACTTTGGCCACGGTGCCCACCTCATAAAGCTCCGCAGGGTCAGGATTTTCATCAGAGGTGTTTTTTTGGGCCATCAAAAACACCATCCCATCATCCTGAACGGCTTTTTCCAGCGCCGCGATGGACTTGGTGCGCCCAACGAACAGGGGAACAATCATAAAGGGAAACACAACGATATCCCGCAGCGGCAAAACGGGATAGGCCCGAATGGGGATGGTCATGCGGTTGGATTTACTTTTTTTGGGGGCGGCCATGAACACTCCTGATCAAATCCGATGATTTTTTAAAGAACCTCTTGTGTTTATATAGGTGACTATACGTGTTTTTACAGGGTGCCGCTATGGATTTTTTGACGGGGGGTGGGCGCTAAAATATAGAGGGCCGAAACACCATCACGTCGCTGACGGTGCAGATGGCCTGATGCTTGTCCAAAAAAGGCGGCAGGACGGTTTCCAAAACAGACAGCTTGGCGGCATCCAAGATGGAGAGAATCATCACCATTTGGCCCACATCGGCAATGAGCCCCTCCCCTCGCCATGCGCCTTCGGGGCCTTCGCCGGACAGGGCAGGCAAAATGGTGTATCCTGTGACGCCGTGGGTGCCCAGCAATTTCAGAACCTTGTCTTGCAAGGCACCATCCACGATAATTTCCAGACGTTTTTTGGGGGTCATTGGGATCCTCCGGTGAAGGCTTGGGCAAGGGCAACCCAAACGGGAATGCCCACAATTAGGTTAAAGGGAAAGGTGATCCCCATGGCCAGCGTCAGGGAAATGGCGGGCTTGGCTTGTGGCAGGGCCAAACGCATGGCCGCAGGGGCGGCAATATAGGACGCACTGGCGGCGCAGACCATGAGCAGGGCGGTATTCCCCGCGCTCAGGGATAAGGCGGCGGCGCACGTTCCCGCCATTAAGGCCCCCAGAAAGGGCATATACAGCCCAAAGGCCAGCAAACTGCCCCGCATCAGGTGACGGCTTTCCATCAGGCCCCGTCCGGCCACCAGACCCATATCCAGCAGAAACAGACACAAAACCCCTTTAAAGGGTGAGACAACAAAGGCCTCCAAGGTGTTCATCCCCTCTTGGCCCGTGATCATGCCGATGACAAAGGCCCCCGCCAGCAACACCACCGAACCGTTGGCCAGAATGTGGTGCCAAGGGGTGGCCTCTGTTTCGGGATCATAGCGGGATGCCAGACGCAGGGCCGTAAAAATCGCGGGGGCCTCCATCAGGGCGGCTACGGCAATCATGTACCCCTCAAACGGGATGCTGGCGGTTTTCAGGGCTTGGGTAGCGGCAATAAAGGTCACAATGCTGATGGGCCCATAATGGCCCGCAATGGATGCGGTATCCGCCGCCGGCAGGGTTGTGGTTTTGCGCAGCGCAAAAAACGCAACAACGGGCATGCATAAACTCAGCAAAAAGCCAGCCAAGCCAGTCCACACCAGATCGGGGGTGAATCCGGCGGCGCTGACCTGCACACCGCCCTTGAACCCAATGGCCAGCATCAAATATAGGGACATGCCCTTGGCAATGGCAGAGGGCACCGACAAATCGGATTTGATAAACGCCGCGCCCAAGCCCAGCATAAAAAACAAAATCATGGGCGAGAGCAACGTTTGAAACGCAAGATCCATCATGATGCCACAGGACGGTTATGCGTAAAGTTGGCGGCGTAGGATTTCGGGCGCACCGTGCGGGGATGATCGGGCAATACGGTATAGGTCCAGCCCCGCTGCTGGGCGTAGTGCATGGCATCCTCTGCGGTGTCGAAAAACAGGGTGATTTGTTCGGTGGTGTCGCCAGTGCTGATCCATCCCATCAGGGCGTTGGGGGTTTTGGGGGTTTGGGCGTGGGGGTGCAGGCACCAAGCCCCCCTACCCCCTTGGCCGGATTGCATGGCGTTTTTGGCGGGTTTGAAAATACGAACGTGCATGGCGTGTCCTTTGACGTTATGCGGCGTTCATCATTTCCTCTAATTTCATGGCCGCCATATCTTCGTCGATGTTTTCAACGGCGGCCAGCTCGCGGGCCAAGCGATCCAGCGCGGTGCGGTAAATCTGGCGTTCGCTATAGGATTGATCGGGCTGCTGGGAATTTTTGTACAGGTCGCGAACAACCTCGGCAATGGCGGCGGGATCGCCAGAGTTGATTTTCATTTCGTATTCCTGCGCCCGACGGGACCACATGGTTTTTTTGACGCGGGACCGACCTTTGAGCTTTTTCAGGGCCAGATTCATTTTATCCTCGGTACATACGGGGCGCAGGCCAGAGCTTTCCAGGCGGTGCATGGGCAAACGCAGCACCATGCGATCGTGCGTAAAGTGAATGACGATCAAATCCACGGATGTTCCCGCCACTTGCTGCTTTTCAATCCCCTTGACCTGTCCCACACCGTGGGTGGGGTAAACAACGTAATCACCGTTTTTGTAATGTGCCTGAGCCATAGTCTGTGTCCTCTGGGTTATTGTTATGATTGTCAATGAAGCATCGCAGTGTGTCTGTGCGAAATGTTACATCTCGCATGGTGGGGGTTGTTTTTTTGATCTAAGACCCCTCCCCTGCGCCTTCGTCAAAGTGGTTTTGGAATTTGTCGGGGATGCCTTTCCATGTATCGGCATCATCGGGGCGTTCGCCTTTTTGTGTGATGGTGGGCCATTGGGCGGCGTAGGTGCGGTTTAGGTCCAGCCAAGCCTCGGCCCTGTCGTCGGTGTCGGGCAAAATGGCCTCGGCGGGGCATTCGGGTTCACAGACGCCGCAGTCGATGCATTCTTCGGGGTCAATGACCAGCATGTTCATCCCCTCGTGAAAACAATCCACGGGACACACATCGACGCAGTCCATGTATTTGCAGCGAATACAGTCTTCAGTCACAACAAAGGTCATTCGGTTTTGCCTTTCTTTATAGCATTCTTTTAAGAGGGCTTGCCCAGCCCCGATGTGGCCAGAACGCTCTGGCGGATTTCGCCGGATCGTTTGTCGGACACATACAGCATACCGGCAATTTTCCGCATCAGGGCGGATTCATGGTCGTCGATTCTGTGATTGACACAGATCAGTTGCCATAGCATTTCCATGATGCCCTCGCGGCCCCGCTCGTCCATATTGTCTTTCAGGATTTTGGTGGCTTTGTAAAAATGATCGCGGCCGTCCAGACGTTCCTCGGCCTGCTGGATCAACACGTGGGCCTCGGCCAGGGTACAGCCGAATTTTTGGGACAAAAGTTCCACAATGGTTTTCATCTCCAGGGCATCCAGCCCCTCGTCCTGCATGGACAATTCCAGCAAAATCACAGCCGTGGCCAGCGGAATGTCGTTTTCCTCTATGGTCGGGGACGCCCCCCCCCAACAATGCCTTTAACCGATGCAATACAGACATGATGCCTTTGCCACTCTATCAATCCAAACGGGATGCACCTTAACACATTTTTTTGGGGGGGGATAGGGGGTTTGTCACTCGTAATTTTTAAAGAGCGGCTTCTTGGAAACGTGGCAAGATCATGGTGCGACAATAAGTTAAAAAATTATGCATTCTTTCTGATGATACGGCAAGAGCATTATTTGTATTTTTGTTGAAATATGCCATGGCTCTTGCTGTCATCTCAGGACAACGAAGAAAGGCATCAGTGAAGTGACGCAAAGTTTCTTGGGCGCTTTGTAATCCTCGGCCATTACTAAAAAGGGTAAAAGTGTTATCAATATCCCAGTTTTCTGAATTTTGTAAGTGCAATAAACTCAAAACCCTAGCTGTTTCTCTTAATTCTTTGATTGCGTCAGCTATGATGCCCGTAGGCCCATTAAGATTAAATCGATTGGCTTGCCGTCCGAGGAACTGCTCAAAAGGAGCTTTAAGCGCCTCCCAAGGCTGTGATGCTGCAGCTATAAACCCCCGTTGCGGGCCAGCGGGTGTTTTATCTAGTTGATGAGCAGCAGCGGCAGAGGCTGATAATAAGGCAGCGCCAATAGCTACTGGTATCATGAAAGGAGGTATCATAAACTGTGAACTCCAATGGCCGAAATTTATTCAAATCTCCCCTACACTTTACCCGATTTTGGGGCCCCTGCCAAGAGGTTTTTGCAGCGGCGGTTTTTGCGGCTTGACATCGTGGGGGACTGCTGTAGAAAGGAGTCTTTCGCGTGTTTGGGAATATGTCATGGTTTCTGCTGCTGAACAGCTGTCTGCCAGTTTAACGTTGAGCAATTTCAGCCGCGCCACCGAGCTGAAGGCCCGCATCTGGTTTACCTTAGGGGCTTTGATTATTTATCGCTTGGGGACCTATATCCCTGTGCCGGGGCTGGATGCCGCCGTGCTCAAGGGGGTGTTTGATAACTACTCCGGCAGCATTCTGGGGGTGTTTGATGCCTTTGCGGGGGGGGCGCTGGGGCGTATGTCCATTTTTGCCCTGAATATCTTTCCGTACATTTCCGCATCCATCATCATCCAGTTGATGACTGCCGTATCCCCCCAGTTGGGCCAGTTGAAAAAAGACGGCGATTATGGTCGCACAAAATTGATCCAGTACACCCGTTATTTGACCGTGATTTTGACGGCGATACAGGGCTATGCCATTGCCGTGGGGCTAGAGGGGATGGGGGCCTCTGCCGTTCATAATCCGGGGTTGTTTTTCCGCCTTACCACCGTCATCACCTTGGTGGGGGGGACAGTGTATCTGATGTGGCTGGGGGAGCAAATCACCATCCGCGGCATCGGCAACGGGATTTCCCTGATTATTTTTGCGGGGATTGTCGCGCATTTGCCTATGGGGGTTAGTTCCCTTTTAACCTTGGGCTGGACGGGGCAAATATCGTCGTTGTCTGTGTTGATGTTTGTGCTGCTGGCCGTTGCCGTGATTGTGGCCGTGGTGTATATGGAACGCGCCCAGCGTCGCATCACCATCCAGTATCCCAAACGTCAGGTGGGCCAGCAGGTTTATGGGGCCCAGAGCTCTCACCTGCCCCTGAAGCTGAACACGGCGGGGGTGATTCCCCCCATTTTTGCCAACGCCCTGTTGGTGATTCCAGCGTCGGTTTTGCAGTTTACCGGCGGCCAGAGCTCTGTGTCGTGGGTCAATGACGCCGTGGCCATGCTGGGCCATGGGCAGCCACTGTATATGTTGGTGTATGCGTCTCTGATTATTTTTTTCTGCTTTTTTTACACGTCCATTGTGTTTAATCCGGTGGAGGTTGCGGACAATCTGAAAAAAAATACGGCCTTTATCCCAGGCATTCGTCCAGGCAAGGCGACGGCGGCCTATATTGACAGTCTGTTGACCCGTTTGACGGTTTTTGGGGCGGGGTATCTGGTGCTGGTGTGTTTGTTCCCTGAATTTCTGATGGCCGAATACAGCATTCCCTTTTATTTCGGGGGGACAAGTTTGCTGATTGTGGTGACGGTGGTGATGGATACCATCAACCATATCAATTCCCATTTGCTGGTGCATCAGTACGATGGCTTGATGAAGAAAAACAGGTTGGTTAAGGGACGGTGAAGATGCGTATTGTTTTGTTTGGCCCCCCAGGGGCCGGTAAGGGCACCCAAGCGGATGCTTTGTCCGCCCATTATGGCATTCCTAAGCTGGCCACGGGTGATATGCTGCGGGCCGCCGTTAAGGCCGGCACAAAGGTGGGTCTTCAAGCCAAATCCCTGATGGATCAGGGGGCCCTGATTCCCGATGATGTGATGATTGATCTGGTGTCAGAGCGCCTGAGTGCCCCCGATTGTCAGGCGGGATTTATTTTGGATGGATTTCCGCGCACGTTGTCTCAGGCGGAATCTTTGCACACCATTTTGGACAAAAAGAAAACACCCTTAACCGCCGTCATCGTGTTTGATGTGGATGAAAAGGCCTTGGTTGAGCGGATCGAGGGGCGCTTTAGCTGCGCCACCTGCGGCGCGGGCTATCACCAGATGTTTCATCCGCCTAAGATTGAGGACGTGTGCGATGTTTGCGGTGGGACCTGCTTTACCAGACGATCCGATGATCGGGGGGATGTGGTGATTTCCCGTTTGCGCCTGTATCAGGATCAAACATTGCCCATTTTGCCGTTTTATAAAGCGCTGGGATTGCTGCGTACCGTTGACGGTATGGCCCCCATAGAATCGGTGCGGCGTTCTATTTTTGAAAAACTTGAAGAAAGAGCGTTGACAACGGCAGCAAAGTAATTAAGATGCCTTCTCTTTTCACATGTTGTGATGATTGGTTGTAAATAAGGAGTTTTAAGCCTGTGGCCCGTATTTCCGGTGTTAACATTCCGACAGCAAAGCGTCTGGTGATTGCTTTGACCTATATTCATGGGATTGGTCCTGCCGTGGCCCAATCCATTTGCGTGGCCGTGGGCGTTGACCCATCGGTGCGTGTTCATCAGTTGAGCGATGCGGATATTTTGAAAATCCGCTCCTACATCGATGAAAACGTGGTCGTTGAGGGGGACCTGCGCCGCGAGGTGTCCATGAACATCAAGCGTCTGACGGATCTGGCCTGTTATCGTGGCCTGCGTCACCGCAAGCGCCTGCCCGTTCGGGGTCAGCGCACGTCCAGCAATGCCCGCACCCGCAAAGGGAAAGCCGTGGCCATTGCCGGTAAGAAGAAAACATCGTAGTGGATTTTAGGGTATGGCCAAAGCAAAGCAGCAAACAGCGCGTTTAAAGCGTTCTGAGCGTAAAAATATCTCCGTTGGGGTGGTTCACGTCAATTCGACGTTTAACAACACCATCATCACCATCACCGATCAGCAGGGCAACACCATTGCATGGTCCACATCGGGGGCCAATGGGTTTAAGGGTGCGCGGAAGTCCACCCCCTACGCCGCTCAGGTTGCCGCTGAAAAGGCCGCCCGTGATGCCATGGAACACGGCATGAAAACCGTGGATGTTCAGGTCAATGGCCCTGGGTCAGGCCGTGAATCGGCTTTGCGTGCGCTGCAGTCAGCGGGCTTTATTGTGTCTTCCATTCGTGACGTGACGCCGATTCCCCACAATGGGTGTCGTCCTCCTAAGCGTCGTCGTGTTTAATTTTCAGGGCTAAAGGTGAAAAGTATGCTGCAAGAAAACTGGCAAGCGTTGATTAAGCCCACGTCGATGAAAATCGCTCGGGATGCCTCCAACAAAAACGCCGCCACCATCGTGGTGGAGCCTCTGGAGCGGGGCTTTGGTGTGACGCTGGGCAATGCCCTGCGTCGTGTGTTGCTGTCCTCTTTGCAAGGGGCCGCCATCACCAATGTGACGTTTAAAAACGTTTTGCATGAATTCTCCTCCATCAACGGTGTGCGCGAAGATGTGACGGATATCATCCTGAACCTGAAAACCATTGCCGTGTTCGTGCTCAGCGATGGTCGGAAAAAGCTTTCTTTAAAAGCCAAAGGCCCCTGTGTGGTTACCGCGGGCATGATTGCTTTGCCTCACGATGTTCAGATTAAAAATCCGGATGTTGTGATTTGCACCTTGGATAAAGATGCAGAATTGGATGCCGAGTTGTTGGTGGAAACGGGCAAAGGTTATGTGCCCGCCAATGAAAACCTGCCTAAGGATGCCCCTTTGGGATTGATTCCCATTGATGCCATCTACAGCCCTGTGCAGCGTGTGGCCTTTCGTGTGGAAGGCGCCCGTGTGGGTCAGGTGACGGATTATGACAAACTGTTGCTGAGTGTGGAAACCAACGGAACTCTGTCCCCAGAGGACGCCGTGGGTTTGGCCAGCCGCATCATTCAGGACCAGCTGCAGCCCTTTATCACCTTTGAAGAGCCCGCCCGTGGCCACGCCCGCCCGGATGATCACCCTGATCTGCCCTTTAACAAAAACTTGCTGCGCAAAGTTGAGGACTTGGAACTTTCCGTTCGTGCCGCCAACTGTCTGCGTAACGACAACATTGTTTACATCGGGGATTTGGTTTTAAAAACCGAATACGAAATGCTGCGCACCCCTAACTTTGGTCGTAAATCTTTGAATGAAATCAAAGATGAGCTGGAAAAATTGGGTCTGGGTCTGGGCATGGAAATCCCCGACTGGCCTCCAGAAAACATCGAAGATTTATCACGGCGTATCGAAGAGCCCTTCTAAGCCCCATTCATAAAGGTGATGTGTCATGAGACATGGTATAAAAGGTCGTAAACTGAACCGCACGTCGTCCCATCGCTCTGCGATGCTGGCGAACATGGCCTGCGCTTTGGTGAAGCACGAGCAGATCAAAACAACCCTGCCCAAGGCACGGGAACTGCGTCCCTACGTGGAAAAAATGGTCACCCGCGCCCGTGGCGGCACGTTGCATGATCGTCGTTTGTTGTTTTCCGTGCTGCGGGATGATGTTCTGGTTGAAAAACTCATCACCACCTTGGCCAATCGTTATCAAGATCGCCCTGGCGGTTACACCCGCATCATCAAGGCGGGCTTTCGTTACGGTGACGCCGCCCCGTTGGCGTACATTGAATTTGTGGATCGTGACATCAATGCCAAGGGTCAGGACTCTGGTCCCGATCAAAAGGCTTTGTCTGACGATGATCTCAACCCCATTGACCAAGCCCTTTAAAGAAAAGGTTTTTTCATCTTTGGTTGTTGTACGTGGGGGTCCTGAAGAGGCCCCCTTTGTTTTTTTTCAAAGAAGGGGCTTTGGGTTTACCTTTTGGTATCCTCCTGCCAAAAGCTCCATAAAACGTTAGCCATACCCCAAAAAAAAGCGTATAACAGAAGAAGGTTTTTTCAACGTTTCTTAGAAAAAAGGAACTTTTTTGGCGGTATATCCTATGACACGCAGACAAAAAGTTTATGAAGGCAAGGCCAAGATTCTCTATCGTGGCCAGGCCCCTGGCACCTTGGTGCAGTATTTTAAGGATGACACCACGGCCTTTAATCGCAAAAAATTTGATGTGATTGAGGGCAAAGGGGTTATCAATAACTTTATTTCCAGTCACATTATGCAGAAACTGGGGGATATCGGCATCCCAACCCATTTCATTAAGCGCATGAACATGCGGGAGCAGTTGATCCACGAAACCCAAATGATTCCGCTGGAGGTTGTGGTGCGCAACATCGCCGCCGGCAGTTTATGCAAACGGCTGGGTCTGGAGGAAGGCAAGCCCCTGCCCCGCCCCCTGATTGAGTATTATTATAAAAACGATGATTTGGATGATCCCCTCGTCAGTGACGAACATATCCTGATTTTTGAATGGGCCAACACGTTCGAGCTGAACGCCATGATCACCATGGCCCTGCGGATCAATGATTTTCTTTCAGGGCTGATGGCAGGCGTGTCCCTAAAGCTTGTTGATTTTAAAATAGAATTTGGCCGGCTGCATGGTCCCGATGATGATGACGTGCAAATCATTTTGGCCGATGAAATCAGCCCCGACAGTTGCCGCCTGTGGGATGCCGTTACCAACGATATTTTGGACAAAGACCGTTTTCGCCGTGATATGGGACAGGTGAAAGAATCCTATCAAGAGGTTGCCCGCCGTTTGGGTGTCTTGCCGGATGGCGTGGTTTTAGCGCGGATGGACCCTGCCTTTAACCCTGATCCTGACGAAGAGCCTGAAACCCCATAATCTTTCTTTTGTGTCTTATTTTTTAAGGAGCCCCGCCGTGCAGGTCACTGTCACCGTTTTTTTAAAACAGGGAATTTTGGACCCCGAAAGCCAAGCGATTCTGCAAGCCGTTCATCAACTGGGGGAAAGTCAGGTGCAAACCCTGATGCAAAAACGTCAGTTTATATTGGATGTGATGACCCATGATGCGCAGGAGGCCTTGGCCGTCGGACAGCGTTTGGGCCGTGATTTGCTCGCCAATCCCGTGATGCAACGGTTTGAGGTTGCGGTTAAGGAAAAACAGGATTGATGCCATGACGTCTCATGTTTTGATTGCCTCGGATCATCGGGGTTTGACTTTAAAGGCCTATTTAAAAGAAGAATTAACACGGCACGGCTATAGCGTGGCGGATTTGGGGACCCACACCGAAAACGCGGTGGATTATCCCGATATTGCCGCGTCCATGGCGGAGGCTCTGTTGAGCAAGCCCCAAGACAAAGGCATTTTGATCTGCGGCAGTGGCATTGGCATTTCCATTGCCGCCAACCGTTACCGTCATTTGCGGGCGGCGTTGTGTCATGATCATTTGTCGGCCCGATTGGCGCGTCTGCATAATGATGCCAACGTTTTGGTTTTGGGCTCTGGCTTTGTGGGCATGGCCGTGGCTATGGATGCAACCCTGACTTTTCTCAACACCGCGTTTGA
This sequence comes from Alphaproteobacteria bacterium, assembly GCA_046081225.1. Lineage (GTDB taxonomy): Bacteria > Pseudomonadota > Alphaproteobacteria > JAJTHO01 > CANGYM01 > CANGYM01. The sequence goes on along the minus strand of JBJTVN010000107.1, from coordinate 1,574 downwards.
GGGGGGACGTCACGCGGTCCGTGTGGATAAAATGGGATAGGGCCAGATGCGTTTTCCCCTTAAGGGAAAACGGGATACTGTTTTTGCATGTCGGTTTGCAAAAATTCCGCAGGGGGTCGGGCCCCTTTTTTCCAGTGATACCAGATATGGCTTTCGTTAAAGGAGTACACAGGGACCACATTGGGAATGTCCCGTGTTGCGCTGATGTCATTTTTGGTTTCATCCAACATCAAAACATCTGTGTTGCCATAAACTAAGGTCATGGCCCTGTAGATGGTTTTTGCCTGATCAAACACAATGGCTACGCGTAATCTTTCGGGGGAAAGGCCCAAAAGCCTGAGGCTGATGTATTTGGTGATGGCGAAATCCTCGCTATCTCCCCCAAAAGTCAAAAAATCTTCCGGATCTTTCCACATATCCCCCGATCCGGTGGCGTCACTGTCATGATGATAGGGGGTTCGGTTCACAAAAGCCTGAACGGCCTCGATCTGGGCTTTCTGAGATAAATACGCTGTGTTTTTCAAAAAAACTTGCCATTGTCGAAAGGGGGAATCCTTCTGTTCATCTTCAGGGGCCACCACAGGCTGGGTAAACGCCGTACGGGCTTTTTCCAACGACCTCTGTAAAGATTCAATTTTACCCACAAAAGCCGAGGGGGTATCAAACGCGATTTCGCTGGCATTAAAAATGTTTTGACCACGGGGTGGTGCGATATTCAAATCCATCAGGGCGTCTGTGCTGTAAATCCGCGCCCGCGAAATGGAAGAGGTGGAACTTTTGGCGGTGGTGGCAGCAGTAGGAATGGTCTTTTTTGTATCTTGGGGCTGTTTTTTTTCAGAAAGAGACAGCTCTTGACGGGGCAATCCCACAGAGGCCCACGCGGTTAACACAAATCCCAACATAAAAACAAACACAAAGAAAAAAAAGCGCAGCATAGAAAAGATTCCGGAAAATAGTTTGTTTTAAAAACAGTTCTGAATACAAATATAACGCAAAAACCTCACCAAAACCTTTAAGGGGTGGTGACAGGTCCAAAGAAAATCAACGGGGCGCTATGGGATTGTTGTCGACCCCACGATAATCCAGCGTTGGGGACAGTGTGAAGGTGTATGTTCCCACCGCGGATTCAGGGGATAGGGATAACGTGCCGCCAATCAACAGGGTATCCATGCCGAAATAATTCAGTCTGGCAACCTCACTGATTTTTGAAATTTTGTTGCTAAACAAAACGAAGTTTTCTGCCTTAGCGGGGGTGGTGTTTTGATCTTGGGACTGCACGGGGCGCAGGGGGACCTTAGGGTCAAAAACCAAAAAAACTTGGGTGTTGCGTTGTCCCGTGATGGAGAGGCGGCCAGGGCCATACACATCGTTGGGTTTCATATCCAGATCCCCGATAATCTCCCGCTGTCCATTGGGGTGCAGGATAATTTGGCTGGGGCCACGGATGGCAAGAACGGTGCCAAACACCAAGGGTTTGTTTTCGAAAATCGCTAATGGGGCTTTGTTTTTGGGCGCCCCAGCAAACACTGGATTTGCAGGGACCATGAACCCAAGCACCAAGCACCACACAAAAA
>JBJTVN010000106.1:0-6909 GCA_046081225.1 Alphaproteobacteria bacterium | reverse complement strand
GGTTCCCTGAACACGGGATCCAAAGGCCCACACGGTGGCCATGGGCACATAACGCCCCAGCAAGGTTTGAATCCATCCCAAATGATCCGCCCGAACATCAAGGGACATGACGCAAAACCCCCAAAAGATCCTGAACATCCTCTAAAAAAAGCTTGGCCTGCTGAAAAACCCTGTCGGCTTTGTCCTGATTATAATCATGGGATGTCTGGTTGCGGGCTTCGTAGTGGCCAATCCAGCGCTCGGCATCTGTGATTAACGATACGCGGGCGGCTTCGCGAAAAATATCTTTTTTGGATCGCAAATCTGACTCCTGCACATCAAACGATTGAAACAAAACACGGCGCAGGAGTTTCCAAGACAAATCCATGGTGTACTCAAACCGCTGAATCACACCATCACGATACAAATCATCAAAAGAGGCCGCCTCAGCCACGGCCATCCCCCCGCGCAATTGCTTCACAGCGTTTTCCAAAGCGTCTACGGCGATCATGATCCTCTGTTCTCTTGTTTTAAAGGTGATATTGCCGCCTTAATGCGGGTGGATAAAAAGCCAATCATTAAAACATCCCCGCCCCTTGATAAATATCCTCGTACCCCACCAAAAAGACCTGAATGATCACAGCGCTGGCCATCATCAGGGCCAGAAAGCCAAAGCCGATTTGCAAAGGCACAGAGATAAAAAAGATCTGAATCTGGGGCATCAAGCGGGCCAGAATCCCCACGCCCAAGTTAAAAATCAACCCCATCACCACCAAAGGGGCCGCCAGTTGCAGGCCAATCATCATGGTTTGATCCGCCAGTTTTAACAACATTTTGGTCATATCCCCCATCATCACGGGGGCCTGCAGGTGAAAAAGATGATAGCTATCCACCAAAGCCGTCAATCCCAAATGATGCAAATCCGTCACCATCACCGCCGTGACGGCCACCACCGTCATAAACACCGTGATCACCCCTGTTTGCTGCACCATGGCGGGGTTAAACAGCATGGCACTGCCCAACCCAATTTGCGCCCCGATCATAGAGCCCGCCACATCCATAATCCCCACAATCATGCGGGCAATCATACCGAAAAACAGGCCAATCAAAACCTCTTTGGCCATCACCATCACGATCACAACGGGGCTGTCGGGGTACACGGGCACATCCACCACAGGGCGCACCACAAAGGATAACAGCAACGCAAAAGTCAAACGAATCCGCGGGGACACATAACTGTCCCCAATCCCAATCATCAGCATCAGGGCCGTGCCCAAACGGGCAAACACCCACAGATGGGCAAACACCTCTTGGGAAAGAAAGGTTACGAGCATCCCCCATCCCCCCGCATCAAAAAATACATCAGGCTATCCTGCAAAGCATGACACGACGCATCAATGACGTTGGCCGAAACGCCCACTGTGGTCCAGACGTGATCATGGCGATCTTGGGATGTGATGGTCACGCGGGTCACGGCCTCGGTGCCGGCGGTGGGGGTTAAGATACGCACTTTGTAATCGATCAGACGAATATCATTGACTTCGGGGTAAAAGGGGGCCAGCACGGTTCTCAGGGACCGATCCAGGGCATTGACGGGACCATTGCCCTCTGCCACGGCCATATGATGGGTTTCGCCCACGTCCATTTTGACGGTGGCCTCGGACAGGGTGATCAGTTCATTTTTGGCATTCCAGCGTCGTTCATCAATGACACGAAAACTGCGCAGGGTATAAAAAGGCGGAAACGGACACAAACGCCGTCGGGCCAGCAAATCAAAACTGACATCGGCCCCATCAAAACTGTACCCCAATGATTCCAGACGTTTGAGTTCCTGCAAAAAATCATCCATGGCCCGAGTGTCCACCGCAATGCCCAAACTTTGGCAGCGGGCCATAATGGCGGCGCGTCCCGCCTGTTGTGACATGACCAAATCCCGCTGATTCCCCACACGTGCAGGGTCAATATGTTCATACAGGGCACTGTTTTTTTGAATGGCGGAAATGTGCAGACCCCCTTTGTGGGCGAAAGCTGCACTGCCCACATAGGGGGCGTGGGGATTGGCGATGCGGTTAATCACATCCTCGAAACTGCGGGATAGGGGGGTGAGCTGTTCCAGATGTTCCCCCGCCGCCCCCAAGGTCAAATGGGGATATTTAAAGGCCACGTTGGCCAGAATGGGAATCAGGTTGGCGTTGCCACAACGTTCCCCTATGCCGTTGATGGTGACCTGCACCATGCGGGCCCCCGCCGCCAACGCCGCCAGAGAATTGGCCGTGGCCAAATCCGCATCGTTGTGACAGTGAATGCCCAAATGGTGATGGGGAATGTGGGCCGAGAGGCTCTCGATAGCCCTGTGAATATCCGTGGGCAAACTGCCCCCGTTGGTATCGCACAGCACAATCCAGCGGGCACCGGCGCGGTGGGCAGTGATCAGGGCCTCTGTCATATAGGCTGGATTGTTTTTAAAGCCATCCAGGGCATGTTCCGCATCAAAAATCACCTCTTTGCCAGCGGCCACAGCGGCGCGAATGCTGTCTTCGATCATGCTCAGGTTGGTTTCCAGGGGGATTTCCAAAGCCTCTGTGACTTGAAAATCCCATGCCTTGCCCACCAAGCAAACCGCGGGGGCTTTGCATCCCAAGACCGCCTGCAAAGACGCATCGGCAGAGGCCGTCAGTTTGGCCCGACGGGTCATGCCAAAGGCCACAAAACGCCCCTGTGTCAGCGATGGCAAGTCCGCAAAAAAATCCGTGTCTACGGGGTTGGCCCCTGGAAAGCCAGCCTCGATATAATCCACCCCCAAGGTATCGAGCAGGGCCGCAATGATCTGTTTGTCCCGCACCCCAAAACTGATGCCCCGCATCTGGCCCCCATCACGCAGGCTGGTATCATAAACAAAAACACGGTGGGCATCGACCATAATGACTTTAACAGCGGCAACCTTCATCAAGATCAGGAAAAAGTAAACTTTATCATACTCTGGTTAAAGAGGGGATGAATTTTTTGTTGTGGTTTTTTGCTGTTTTTTGCTTTCAAACACAGGCAAAACCTGTCATAGTCTTTCTTCTTTAAAAATAGTTGAAAGCATATTCATGATGACAACCCCCCCTTTAAAAGATTTTATCGCCCAAACCGTCAAAGATGTCTGCGACGCCATTGAATCTGTGCGTCGGGATCGTGCGGCCAGCCCCAACAAGGCTTCCCTTTTTGGCAGCAAAGACGCCCTGCCCGCCATTGATTTTGATCTGGCGGTGGCGGTGGACCCAACAGAGGACAAAACCAAAATCATTGTTTTGGGGTCCATGTCGTCCGATCATCCTTCGGTGCCCTTGGTGGCGGCCCCTGGCCCCAGCCGCATTAAGTTTCGCCTGAGTTTAACCCCCGAGGCCGAGGGCAAACGGGACTTTGCGCCCCGTTCTGATCGTCGTGATGACGACCGTCCCCGCCGTGAACCCCGTTTTGGTGGTGGCGAAGGCGGCGACCGTGACCGTGGTGATCGCGGGGATCGTCCCCGTAGTTTTCGCCCTGATCGGGATCGGGATGCCGCCCCCCGCAAACGGTCCTTTGGTGACGAAGGCCGCCCCGGACGCCGCTTCGACTAATCCCCCAAAGCTTTAGGGGGGTAGTGTGACAGCCAGAGTCTGGTTTGCCGTATTTTTATGCTGTGCCCCGTGGGCTGTGGCGGCAGAGACTTTGCCTGTGACTTTGGAAGAGGCCTGCAGCCTTGCCTATCAAACCCACCCCCAACTTAAGGCCGCCCGCTTGCAAGTCGAGGCCCTGGATGAGGAATACAACAAAGCCCTTTCGGGCTTTCGTCCCACAATCAAGGTCTACGGGGACAAGGGTTATGTGGATGAAACGGTGGATAAACGGTTTGGGGATAATGACAAGGGGGATCAGGTTGACGCACGGGATCCCTACACCGTGGGGGTGATGCATGAACAGCCCCTGTATCGCGGGGGCAAAACAATGGCCGAAATGGATTTGGCGGTGGCCCAAATCGCGGTGGGCAGGGAAACGCTGCGCCATCAAACCCAACAGGTTTTGCTGGACACCCTCAAAGCCTATGTGGGTGTGGTGACAGCGCAAGAGATTCTGACGTTTCATCGGGCGTATCAGCAGATCTTAGAAGACAACGTCATTATCACAGAGGCCCGCTTTCAGGCCGGTGATGTCACTATGACGGATGTTTCCCTGTCAAAATCCCGCGTGGCACGGGCCCGCACAGACGTCAACCACGCCCAGCGCACACTGGCAGCCAAGCGGGCGGATTTTATGGCCATGGTGGGGGTGCTCCCAGGATCGCTGCGGGATATGCCCAAAAGCCCCAAAACCCCAGAAACTTTGGCGGCGGCCACGGATCGGGCCCTGGCCAAAAACCCCCTGTTGCAGGCCGCCTATCGCACCATCGAGGCCAAAGATGCCGATGTGGATCGCATCAGCAGTGGGTACCGCCCCGAACTGTCCGTGGAATCCAAGATTTACCGTCAAGAGGATCCCTCCTTCGATGATCAACGCCGCGAGGGCGCGGAAACCAAAGTGGTTTTAAAAATTCCCCTGTATGATGGGGGCATGGTGTCCGCATGGACGCGGCAGGCCAAAAAGGAACGTCAGCGGGCGTCCCATCAAAAGGACAGCGTTTACCGTGATGTGGTTCGGGATGTGACGTTGGCATGGCGGGATTTGGAAACCGCCACGTTGGATTTGGACAGCACACAGGCCGAGGTCACATCCGCCCTCAAGGCCTCTGATGGGATGAAAGAAGAATTGGACATGGGCTTTCGCAGCACCTTGGATTTTCTTGATGCCGAGCAAGACCTGCTGGGGGCCCAGCGCCGTTTCAGCACCACCAAAGGCCAAAAATTGGTGGCTGAATACACCCTCTTGGCGGCCATGGGGGAGCTGGATATCAGAAAACTGTCCAAAAAAACAAAACCATACAATCCCAAAGACCACTTTGAAAAGATCAAGGGGCTAAGCTATGGCTGGTGGCAGGAGTGAGGGGGACACATTGTGTGATATTTTAACTTGAAATTACAATATGAAATGTTATAATTTCAAGTATGATACTACGTCTTGCCTATGATAGCCTGCTTACCGCGCTAAAGCGTTCCCCCGCTGTTGCCCTGCTGGGGGCACGGCAGGTGGGCAAAACGACGCTGGCGAAAACCCTCGGATCTGGGCTTGGAAAGCCATCCATCTACCTTGATCTGGAGCGACCTTCCGACTTGGCGAAAATTCAGGAACCAGAGCTGTATTTGCGCGATCAACACAACACGCTGGTGATTCTGGATGAGGTGCAGCGGCTGCCGGAACTGTTCCCTGTTTTGCGCGGGGTCATTGATGAACGTATTGCCAGCGGCGAAACCACAACGCAATTTCTGCTCTTGGGGTCTGCCAGCTTAGATGTCGTGCAGGGCGCATCGGAAAGCCTTGCGGGTCGGGTATCGTATTTTGAACTGAGTGCGTTGAACCTGATGGAAACACACCTCGTGGAAACACAAGGGGAAAGCGCTGTGAATACCCTGTGGCTACGCGGTGGTTTTCCCCGCAGCCTGCTACAGCCTGATGATGAAAGCAGCCTTGGTTGGCGGCAGGACTTTATCGCCAGCTATCTGGAACGCGATATTCCCGCACTAGGGCCGCGCATTCCAGCCGAATCCCTGCGGCGTTTCTGGACGATGCTGGCGCATTGCCAAGGCAGCCCTGTCAATGGCCCCACACTTGCCAGCAATCTTTCCCTCAGCGTGCCGACGATTCATCGGTATGTCGATATTTTGGGGGATTTATTGCTGCTCCGCTCCTTACGCCCATGGTCGGGGAATATCGGTAAACGGTTGGTGAAAACGCCTAAACCCTATGTGCGCGACAGTGGTTTGTGCCATGCCTTGCTGAATATCGGTTCACTTGATGAACTGCTGGGGCACCCAGTGGTGGGAACAAGTTGGGAAGGGTTTGTGATCGAAAACCTGTTGTCGGTGGCACCACGCCGTGTCACCCCGTGGTTTTATCGCACCCATGCGGGGGCGGAAATTGATCTGGTGCTGGAGGTAACGCCACAGCAACGGATTGCCATTGAAATCAAGCGTACCCTGACGCCAAAGCTAACCAAAAGTTTTACCGCTGCCTGTGCCGATTTGGAACCAACAGAGCGCTATTTTGTCTATGCGGGGGAAGAGCCATACCCTCTCGCTCAAGATGTTACGGCCATGCCGCTGCTGAAAATGATGGAGCGTATTCAGGCACTCTAAAACCCGTCCCACCCGCACGCCACCACAGGTTTTTTCACGCTCGCGAACATCCTATTTGTCTTTTTTTAATTTTTCTAGACATATCATGCAAAAGTATGTAGAGCTTTTGCAAACATCCCAAATCAAAATCGTTTCATCAAAAACGATTCCATTGTTCCTCTTTCTTAAAAAAAAAGTCCAAAAACAGAAAGAAAACTGGTTAATCTATGGATTTAAATGGACTTTTTTTGTCGGAATGCTTTTTGGTATCCTCGATTTCGGATCTCAACAGGCTGTTGTCAGAGGTTTTAAAAAAAAATGGCATCGCCCGATGGGCCTATGTGCATTTTCCAGATCATCTAAACACGCGTCCTTTGTGTTACAGCAACTACCCTGACGAATGGAGTCTCCATTATTTTAAAAACCAATGCCAAAATATTGACCCTGTTTTGCGGGTTTATACCCATGATCGCCCTTCTTATCTTTGGTCGGATTTTTTACAAAAGGATACCTTATCACCGGTGCAGCATCGGTTTCTCAAAGATGCCAGCGATTTTCATCTGGATGAGGGCATCACAATCCCCATTTTTATTTTTGGCAAACCCACCAATTCGGCCTTGCTCACCCTGATTCCCCAAGAAAAATGTCATGATTATTATCGATTTTTTTTGGAAAAGGAAATGGACTTTAAAATTCTGGC
>JBJTVN010000105.1:0-3481 GCA_046081225.1 Alphaproteobacteria bacterium | reverse complement strand
GAGCGGCCTCCGCCCCTGTCATGGCCTGTTTGGCCTTGTCTAGGGCGGATGGGTTCAGCGCGAAACGCCCCATCAGGCCTTGCAGGCGGGTTAATTCTGTTTTCAGGTCCCCCTGCTGCGCGGCGGTCTTTTGGGGGGACTCTGGCGTTTTGCCCGATGCGGTTTTGATCAAATCCGCCTGCGCGTCCGAGAGCTTGCCCAAATCCTGCATGGCCTGCTGCAGGGCCTTCATGGCCGCCAGATCGGCCTGCCCCTTGGGCATGCCCTGCATCATTTTTTTCAGTTCCTCGATCATTTGGGCGGCCTTGGCAGGGTCACCGTACTGGGCGGCTTCCTCCAGACGGTTTAACATATCCTCCAAGGGACGCAGATCAAACTGGCTGTTGGGGGGCATCAGGCCCTGTTGTTTCATCAGGGTTTGCAATTGTTGAAAATACGCTGACAAGGCCTGCTTCAGGGTTTGCATCACCGCCGCCCTCTGGTTGGGGTCCGATAACGCCTGCGCCAATTGATCCAGCAAGGCCTGAACGTTTTGGGCCTGATTCAGGCCCTTTTGCGGTTCAATATCCTGCAACACCCCCCACAAAAGGTCCACGATGGGGCGACGATCGGCCTCGGTGCCCCGTTGCAATTTCAGCATCAGGGATTTTATGGCAAGGAACATGGACGGCGCCGGCGGAGGCAGAATCGGCAAAGTCTGGGTCATGGAACGCAGGGCCTCGGCCATAGCCCCCCCCCGAATCAGGGCCGCGCGGATTTTATAAAGCTGCGCCGCCGCAGGGGTGTGATAGGTGGGCAGGGGCAAAACCACCCTTTGGGGGCCTGTTTCCCCCATCTGGCCCCGCGCATCGCGGGCAGAGAGAGACAGATCAACGGAAAATCCAGCGGCGTAGGCTTCCCCCCCCTCCAGCGTGGCGGTGTCTTCGGTGCCGCCCAAAGGATAGGGGGGGGTGTCCAAACGCTGCAGATCCCATGTTTGCACACCGCGAAAGGCAGGGGCCACATCCTGCGGATTCACCAGACGGCTATGGGCCATGATGGCTTGCACGCCAAAATCATCCTGCGCTTGATAGGGCAAGGTCAACGTCCCCGCATCACGGAATGTGATCTGACCCCGCCACTGAATACGGGGGGGCTGGTCCATCACCACCGACAGCGACCCCAACGGCAGGGACACAAAGCCCAAATGCACCTGACTTTCCCCGCCTGCGGGATGATCCAAGGTGCCCGTCCATGTTTGTTTATCCTTGGCATCCAAACGGATTTTATGATCCCCCACGCGAACAAAGGGGATGATGCTTTGGGGTGTGGGAAACGTCACCCGCAGCGTGCTGCCCACAGGCATCATCAAAAGCGGGGTGGGGCTGGGCAGGGTCTGCACAGGCAGGCCCAAGATCTCAGGGGCTTCCCCTTGGGCCTGCATGGTGGGGGCACGCGTCACGCCCTCAATGCGGCTGAGGGGGCCAATGATATCGCGCCAATGGCTATGCCCAAACCCCAAAAACAGGGCCACCACGGCCACGGCGGCCAGCTCGATACGGGTGGGGCGTTCCCATGGCCAGAGGATTTTTGCTGGAATCTTCGGCAAACGCATACCCCGCAGCCCATCATGGGCCCACGACCGATGGGCATCCCACAGGGGATGCGGCGCCACAGGACGATCCCGCAAAATCCGCCACGGATTATACGGCAAGCCCGCATAACGCGCCCACAACGATTCTATCGCCGCCGGATCAAACGCTGCCCCCCTGATCCCCCCCAACAGAATCAAGGTCCCCACCACAGCCACCGCCACCACACCCAACAGTGCCCACAGGGGCAGCCCCCCCAACATCCCAGACCCCATCACCACCAACAGCCCCCCCAGCCACCAACGCAAGCGGTAGGATGTTTTCCAAAGCTGCGCGGCCCCCTGGCACAGATAAAGGCGAATGTAGGCGGCTTTGGGGGGTAACAATGGATCTGTGTTGAGCGGCATATCCCCCACCCTAACCCGCACCCCCGAGGGGGGCGGGGCCAGTCCAGATGCTGCGGTGACGATTCAAATCCTCAAAGGTCTGCCGGTGGGTGATGATGCCGTGATGACTGCCTGAAACCATGACCTCTGCAGGAAAGCTGCGCATGTTGTAATGGGACGCCAGCACCGCACCATAAGCCCCCGCATCCAAAATGGCCAACAGATCCCCCGCATGCAGGGGCGGCAAAGGCACATCCCGCCCCAAAATATCCCCCGTTTCACACACGGGCCCCACAACATCATAAGGCTGGGTCGGCAGATCGCTTTGATGCACCGGCACAATCCGATGAACAGCATCATACAGGGCGGGGCGGATCAAATCCGTCATGGCGGCATTCACGATGGCAAAGCGTTTTTTGGGGGTTTCTTTGATATACAAAACCTCGGTGACCAAAAGACCCGCCGCGCCCACGATAAAACGGCCGGGCTCGAAGATCACCTTGCCAGACCAATCGCCCAGCGTCGTTTTAATCATGGCGCCATAATCAGCCAAGGTAAACGCGGGCCCCTGATGATAGGCAATGCCAATCCCCCCGCCCAAATCCAGATGATCAATAACAATCCCATGGTTCGCCAGATCCCGCACCACCTGCATAACAAAGGTATATGCAGCCTGATAGGGGGCCAGCGTCAAAATCTGGGACCCGATATGCACCGCCAAGCCCTGCCAATGCAAATGCGGCGAGGATTGCACGCGGTGAATCACCTCCGGCAAATCGGACAGGGGAACCCCGAATTTGTTATCCTCTTTCCCCGTTGTGATTTTGGCATGGGTTTTGGCATCCACGTTGGGATTAATGCGCAGCGCAATGCGGGCGGGATGGGCAAAGGCCGCCGCCAGCGTTTGAATCACATCCAGCTCGGCCAGCGATTCCACGTTTATCTGAGCGATGCGGTGATGCAGGGCCAGTTGGATTTCCTCTGCTGTTTTTCCAACACCAGAAAAAACGATTTTTTGGGGGGGAATACCCGCCGCCAGAGCCTGTCGCAGCTCGTACCCCGACACCACATCGGCGCCCAAACCCTCTTCGGCCAGCAGGGATAAAATGGCGGGATGATTGTTGGCCTTGACCGCATAACACACCATGGCATCGGGAAAGGTGGCGGCCATGGTTTGATACGCCGCCGCCTGATGCCGAATCATCCCCTGACTATAGGCATAAAAGGGTGTGGGAACATGCTCCGCCACCTGGCGCACAGCGCAAGATTCCACAAACAAATCATGATGGTGGTGGGTAATCACAAACGGCGGGCCCTATAAACAAATCATGGGGGCACTATAGGGGATTTTGGGGGGGACAGGCAACAGGGAATCGGGAAAACTTAGAGCCCCTTGCAAAATTAGATAGATTGGGTTGATTTGGTAGAAAGTGAGAGGAAAAAGGGGGAAAGCGTGCCATACAGGGTTTGAAAAAAGCCTGTAGAAAGGACACCGAGCATGGCACTGGGTCAGAGATTAAGCGT
>JBJTVN010000104.1:0-3151 GCA_046081225.1 Alphaproteobacteria bacterium | reverse complement strand
GCCAGACAACCTATTACCCCCATTTGTGTCTGATGCAAATGGCATTCCCAGAGCAGGACCCCGTTTTGATTGATCCTCTGGCCTGTGATGCCACGTTGCTGGGCCCCCTGCTCACCAACCCTAAGGTTTTAAAAATCGTGCATGATGGCAAGCAGGATGTTGAGGCCCTGCGCCACGCCCTGTCCGTTGTGCCCGCCCCCCTGTTTGATGTGCAGCTGGCGGCGGCGTTTTGCGGGATGGGGATACAAATCCGTTATGAAAAATTGGTCAAATCCCTGTGCGATTCTGCCTTTTCCCAGATCAAAACCCCCTTGGATTGGAAACGTCGCCCCCTGCCGGCGGGGCATTTGCATTATGCGGCGGAGGATGTGCATTACCTGAATGCGATTTATGAAAAACTCACGCATACCCTGAGTCAAAAGGGACGCCGCGCATGGTTTGATGAGGATATGGGGGGCCTAGCCCAAACCTTCCAAGCCCCCCTGTCTGAACAGGAGGTTGGGGACAAATTCAAAGTGGGCCATTTATCCTATGCCCATGTGCCAACGGCCCGGGCTTTGGTGGTGGTGCGGGATCGCATTGCCCGCCAGACCAACACGGCGCGGCGGCGTTTGTTATCGGATGAGGCCCTATTGGCCGCCGCCCCCAAGGGCACCCAAGCCCCCATGGCTGTTTTCCCAGAACAATCCGATGCTTGGCAGGATTTTGACGCCCTCTGCGCCCTGTTCAAAAAACCCCCACCCGCCAAAGACAAGGACGAAGACGCCGTGCGTTTTTTCCTGTTGTCCTCTGTCATCAAGGATGTGGCCCAAAAAAACAATCTGCCAGAATCCCTGCTGGCCAACCGAGAGGCCCTGCGCGTGTATGGCACAGCCCCCAGCCCCTTGGATCAGGGATGGCGGGCTGAGGTGGCGGGCACCCTGCTGACCGCCATTCAAAAGGGCCACGTTGCCGTGCGGCTGGAGGGGGAGGGGTTGGTTTATGAGGGGGTGTGAGGGGGGACGGGACAATCAGGATGGCTTGAGGAATGACCGTTTGTTTTTCCACCGCTTAATTCGCAACACACCTGCAAATCCCCAGAGAGGGCATGATTTTTATATTTTCTGGGCAAGGGAACTTCTCGGGTAGGAAGATCATAAGAATATTTAAAAACAAAATGAAAAAATACCCCCATAAAAACTGTTCCGTCTCGGGATGAGCATGGTATGGTGATGGCGTTTTTTTAGACGGATTGCCTCATGCGTCGCGCTTTGTACTATTCGCTGGGATTGCACCTGTTGCTGCTGCTGGTGATTCTTTTGAATCCCTCTTGGCGGGTGATGCCGCCCAAGCCCCTGACCCTGCAGGGGGAAATCATTTCCGAAGCCGCCTTTCAAAAAGCCACCACCCGCCCTGGCCGCCCCAAGCCACAGCCCAAAGCGGAGCCCAAGCCCAAAGAAGAATCAAAACCAGAACCAGAACCCAAACCAGAACCCAAGCCAGAACCCAAGCCAGAGCCAAAACCCATACCCAAACCTGACCCTAAGCCCAAGCCAAAACCGGAGCCCAAACCCAAGCCTGAGGTTGCGCCAAAGCCTGAACGCCTGCTGCGGGATCTTGCCCCAGAGGAAGACAAAACCCCCGCCCCCAAACCTGAAAAGGTCAAAAGACCGGAAAAACCCCAAGCCAAAGAAACGCCAACCAAAAAAACCAAAACCCTTTCCTTTGAAGAAAGCATGAAACAGGCCCTGAGCGAGGTGAAAACCGAAGAGCCCTCGTCACAATTAACCCGCCCTACCGAGGATACGTCTCCCGATGCTGCGGATTCTGAGGAATTGGCCCAGGCCGTGGGTGAGGATATTCTGTCCAAATTTCAAGGCCAACTGGCCGGATGCTGGAATGTACAGGCGGGATCACGGGATGCAGACCGTCTGATTGTGTCGGTGCGTGTTGAGGTTAACCGTGATGGTACCGTTGCAGGGGCCAAAATTGTGGATTCCAAAGCCAGCGGGGATCGCGCTGTGCGCGTGGCAGAGGAAAATGCCCTCAGGGCTGTTTTGGACCCGCGCTGTCAACCCTTTCCCTTTCCGCAGGATCAATACAAAACATGGAAAACCCTGTTGCTGCGTTTTGACCCCAGGGGCTTGGTGGGACTCTAAAGCTGGACTTTGATCAGCACATGGATTTCATGCCCCGCATCCTCGGGGCGATCCCGCAGGTGAAAGGCCAGAACATCATGGTTTAAGGCCGTCGCATCATGATAATAAACGGCTTTTTTTTCAGCAAACATGGACGCCGTCAGGGTGTCCCCCTTGCGCGGGACAATGTTGTTTAAAACCAAAATGCCTTGTTCCCCTTGACGCGCTAAGGTGATCAGGACCTCTTTATCAGAGGCCTCCAACAGCATATGCGCCGGCTCAATACAAACCTGACCCCCCGCAGGAACAAACACGGCCTTTTTGATATGCGCGATGCTTTTTTTGTGGTGATTCAGGGATTCCTTGATCTCCGCTAGGAACTCTAAACTGGCCTTACGGCATAGGGACAAAATGGCCAGGGGGGAAATTTCCACATTCCCCTTGCCCACCAAAACGGCGGGGGGATTCATATGATAATAATTTTTCATCCAGATGGCGCGTTTCCCATCTTCATCCACCGCAAAAAGGTCATGTTTATCAATGAAAAAGCGGGACGATAACAGGTCAGATAACCCGTCCATGGACAATGTCCCTTGCTGATGACAATCAATCACTTTAACCTGCATAAGAAATCGGGCTTCCGCTCACGGTTGTGCACAGATGATCTTTCACTATAGGGGTCAATCATTTACGAAAGCCTAAGACGCCCCCAGGGCTGTTCATTTCTATGCATCGTCATACCGGACAAGGGAGCGCAGCGACCGCTGATCCGGTATCCAGCGCCACTGTCAAAAGGCGCAGCCTTTTGCCTTTATATTTTAAAAACAAAGAACAAAACGCTTCGCGTTTTGGCATTTGCGCTGGATTCCGCCTCGGCGCTCGCTATCGCTCGCTGGGCCGGAATGACGCAGAATCGTTAGACACTGTTAACAAAGGTCTTGTTGTTTGATTTTTTTGTGTTAATGTAGGGCTAAGAACACAAAAAAATCAGAAGGAATCTTTTTTCTATGGACCAAAAACGTTTATATCCCATC
>JBJTVN010000103.1:0-11565 GCA_046081225.1 Alphaproteobacteria bacterium | reverse complement strand
CAGACTTGTGGTAAATCCCCCAAATTCCGTGCTGATATTGGCCAAACTGCGGGCAATGCGCCCATCATTTTCATGAACCCGAATGCTGTGATCCAGCGACACCAACCCCGGAAAGGACAACTGCCAACGGGCCACGGGGTCCGAGAAGGTCTCCCCTTCCCCACCGGCCAACAGCGTTTCTGTGGTGGGGGCCTCCATCTGGAAACTTTGCCCCAAAAACACATCCGCCAAATAGCTATCCCCCTGATAAGCATATGACCCCCCGTAATCGGCGCGGCTGCCCTCGCTGGTGATGTCATACCCTGTGGGGCGGTTCACAGAAAACAGATTGTCCGCATCCAGCTCAAAGGCCTGACTATCTTCGTTTTGAATGGTGTCGCTGTTGACGTTGGTGGGAATCACCACAACCTGTGCCACGGGGGATAGCTGATGAAATCCCGATTCCGTCGATTTATAAAAGGGTTTTTTGTAGCCAGCCTGCAGGGCGGGAAAAAAGCGGGCTTTGGTATCCGATGCCACGGTGGTATCTTGTTCTTTTGAAAACACATCCCGATGATACACATCCTGACGCAACAGCGCAGAGGTTTCAAAAACGCTGCCATCCGATGCAAAAAACTGCCGTTGCCATGCGTGAAACACACTGGCCCGTTGATTATCGTTGCCTTGATCTCGCGCCAGGACGCGCCCTGAAACACCGCTAGTCAGGGCCCCCTTGGCCCACGCGGGGGACTGCCAAAAATGGGACAGGCTGGTATCGGGCAAAACCCAAGGCACGCTGTCGCTGTCCTCTGCGGGACGTAAATCTTGATAGGTGCGGGCATCCGTCACAAAGGTTGTGGGCCCCTTATGATACAGCGTCCGCGCCCCACTGGAGAGAATATCCCGCTGATCAAAATCAAACTGACGCAAATACCCCTTGCGGCTGGCACGTTCCACATCCCCATCCACTTGCCAAAACGGGGCCGGCTGCCAATCCAACGCGGCATCTACATGCCCCGCGGCATTTTGATCCTCTTGCAACTGGCTGTTTTCCACACGATTCACATGGCCCACGGACCCTGTGGATGTGATGCCGTACGTTTCCCCCAGATAACGATGTTCCAAGCCCAAAACCTCCCCCCCGTTTTGGGTCCAGATGGGGGTCACCGTGACATCCTGATGGGGGGAGAGGGTGTAGTAATAGGGGGCACGTACCAAAATCCCCTCTTCCGAACGCTGTTCCCAAGATCCCCGCAAAAAGCCGCTGGAACGCTTGACGGTGGGATCATCCTGCTCAAAATACGGCAAATAAAACACGGGCACATCGAAAATTTGAAAATAGGCGTTATAATACCGAATCACTTTGGATTCTGTATCATGTTTGACCTCATCCGCCGCCACTGACCATAGAGGAGACTCGCCTTCACAGACTTTGCAGGGGGTAAAACGGGCCTCTTTCAGGTCATGATCTTTGCCAAGGCGCCGCTGTCCTGAGGCCGCCGTCACCGTCCCACGATCCTGAAACAGCAATTCCATCTTTTCCAGCGTCACGGATCGAAACGCACCATCCAACACCACGTGATTGGTTTTCAGGGTTGTATTTTCTTTTTTATCCAGCAAAACCACATGTCCCGATGCGGTGATTTCGCCGGTTTTTTCATTATAGGTTATGGCGTCTGAGGTCAGGCGATGGTTCTCACTTTCCAGAAGAACATTCCCCTCCCCCTCCACCGTTCGGCCTTCGTAATCCAGGCTCAAAACATCCGCTTTCAGGGCGACATCTTTAACCTGAATGGACTCCGCCGCCGCTGGAACCAGCAGCAGCCAGAGAAACATCAACCCCCAAAAAAAGTCATACCGCGCCATATGTGCGACGCATTAAAACCAAAAAAGACCCGAAAAGCAAGAGCACTGAGGCCCACAAAAAGGCATACCACAATGGCAACAATCCCTGAATCGCCCAATGCACCGTGACGTTCGAGGCCAGATGCAGCCCCAACATAAAAACCACACTCACCAAAAAAGGCAAAAAGGACCGCGTGCGATGATGCCGACAAAGCAACGCCACCGTGGCCAGAACCGCCAGTGCCACGGCATACAGGGGGCGCACGGCCCCCTGCCACAAAACGCGGGCATCCTCTGGGGTGATCTTTGAAAAAACAACCCCATTGTACGCAGCAACCACAAAGGTTTTTTGAAGGGGGATGGGCGTTAAAAGGTCATCTCTGGATTGTCCCCACCACGGCAGGGTCATCCCCTGCGGCCCCAGGGGTTGTTTTACGCCGGATGTCCACACATTCCCATTTTCCAGAACCAGTGTGTTGCCCCTGATGTTTCCTTTTTCAGCCCAAATTTGATCCTTCAGCGCGTAATCTGGCCCAAGCACAACCACAGAAACCGTGTGCAACGCCCCATCCCGAATGGCCTTGGCCTGTAAAAAAATCGTTTCCGAAGGGGATGTGGACTTAAGCCAGATATCCTTCCCCTGAAAGGGGTTTTGGGGGGCGTCCCCATGATCGGCCAACAGCGTCTGGTAAAGGCCGTCGGCCCGCAGGCGCATTTCATCAAACACCACCGTGTGAAAAAGGCCCAAAACACACGCAAACCAAGCCGCCACCCCCATAATGCGACGCCAAGAATACCCCGAAGCCCGCATCACATCAAACCCATGGGCATTCTGCAGACCCGAAAACGTAAAAAACACCGCCAGAAAACCAAGATAGGGCAACGCGGTATCCAACAACATAGGCAAACGATACATCACCATCTGCGCCACATCCGCCGCGGGCCAATTATCATATTCCCGAATTTGCGCCAAAAAATCAATGGAATATAAAATAATCACAAGCACACCCAGCAGCAAAAACCACCGTTGCCACAACCGAGACCACAGATAATCATCCAAAATCATGGTCGCACCCCCCGCACACCAGCGGATAGCCTGAACCTAGGAAAGGCTAGGCCCACAAAAGCCAGCACCACCATCCCATACAACGCATACACCAGCGGCGGAAACGCTTCCGCGCTTTGGCTAAGGAGCAAAAACAGACCAAAATACCCCAAAACTGGGGGAACAACCCGCAAAAACGGCCGCATCACCCCCGATGTGCGGGAAAAAGACAAAGTGGAAAACACCAGCGCCGGATACACCGCAAACAGAACCGCCAGCAAAGGATACAGCAAGCGCACATGGCCCCCCACCCAACGCTTGGCCTGCTGCGGTGTGGAAAAACGGTCCGCGGTGACCAGATCTATGGGTGAAAACTCAAGCAAATTCCGTCTTTGGTAAACCTCCGCCGCCTGTGGGTCCAGCCGCAGCTGATAGTGATCAAAATCCAAACGCGAAAGGCGGTCCCGATCATCCACCAAATGCTGATAACCTTGCTTGAGGACCAAAAACGATCCCTCATCCCCCTGAACCAAACGACCGGCTTTGGCATAAAGAAATGATTGCCCCCCCTCTTCATGGGTCCAGATCAAAATATCCTGCAGCCCCCCATCTTGGGCCACATGCTGAATATAAAATGTTTTTTTATCTAGGGTAAAAAATTGCTGGGGCTGAATCACATTCATAGCCTGTTGTTCACGAAAGGCGTTTTGCTTAACCTTAAACCCATGATAACTGGCGGGCAAAACAACACACGAAATGATCAATGCCATCCCGCCGCATATCCCCCCAAAATACCAAGCGGGCCGCATGCGACGCCCCACCGAAAGGCCCACACTGGCCAACACCGTCAAAATATGATGCTGGTGCCCATAATGATACACCAAAAATGTGGTCACAACGGCCACCATAGGCAAAATCATGTACACCACATAGGGCAACAGCAACGCCACCCAGGAGAAAAAGGCCGAGAGGGGAATGGCAGCCTGTTGCAAAATATCCATATATTGAACAATACGCCCCATCCATGCCAAGGCCAAAAAGGCCAAAAACACGCCCAAAAACACCCACACCAAACGCTTCATAAACAGGCGTACGTAAAGGGTCATAATCCCTTCCCAATTTGGGGGTGAAAGGGCGGCAGAAACGTCGTCGCCTGAAAAAACCTAGCCAACAATATCCATTTTGGCAAAGAAAAAGGCAATTTCTTCCTGCGCGGCGTCTTCGGAATCGCTGCCATGAACAGAATTGGCCTCAATGGATTCAGCAAAATCCCGCCGCAGGGTTCCTGCATCGGCTTGGGTGGGGTTGGTAGCCCCCATGAGGGCTCTGTATTTTTTCACAGCCTCAACGCCCTCCAGAACCTGAATCACCACGGGGCCCGAGGCCATAAACGCGCACAACTCAGGGAAAAACGCGCGGTCTTTGTGGGCAGCGTAGAAGGTCTCCACTTGGGCACGGCTTAAAATGGTGCGTTTCTGGGCCACAATACGCAGACCCAATTTTTCGATACGGGCATTGATTTCCCCCGTTAAATTGCGGCGGGTGGCGTCAGGTTTGATAACAGAAAGGGTCCGTTGCGTGGCCATGGGTTTTTGGTCTCCAAAAGAACAGTTCCGATAAGGAAAAATACCTCTAGACCATTCCCCCGCCCTTGGCAAGAGGTCAACAGACAAAATTATTCCCCCAGTAGGCATCCCCCCCCTAAAAAGGATCCGTCGATGACGAGCGACGCGATGCCGCCATAAAATCCCGCACGACCCCAAAATCATTGGCCAAAACGTTAACCTTTTCGGGGGCCAACAGGGTTTGCTTCAGACGCTCTGGCACCATGACAGGTTTTCCCGTAGCACCTTGGACGACTGGGGCAAACTTTGATGATGGGCACAGGCCAGAGCGACCATGACACCATGTCCCCCCGATTGACGCCAGCGCCGCGCCGCGGCACAACCTACGGACGTATGAGGGTCGCATACATATCCTGTTTTTTGTTCCATCACCGAAATTATTTTAGCAGTTTGATCGTCTGTAACATCAAACGCGTCATACTTTGCCTTCAAAGCCGCCAAAACCCCCAAATCCACAGAAAAAGCGCCTGTTTTCTTAAAGCTATCCATTTGATTTTTAACCATCGTTGCGTTTCTGGATTGAAATTCAAACAGCATCCGCTCAAAATTGCTGGACACCTGAATGTCCATACTGGGGCTCACAGAGGCCTCCACGGATCGCGCCTGCATCACACCCGTTTGAAAAAAGCGGGTTAAAATGTTGTTTCTGTTGCTGGCCACCACACAGCGCCCCAGAGGCAAGCCCATCTTTTGGGCCACAAAACAGGCAAACATATTGCCAAAATTCCCCGTGGGCACAGCAAAAGACACTTGACGTTCAGGAGCGCCCAGCGACAGGGCGGCGTAGGCATAATAAACAACCTGGGGCAAGATACGGGCCCAGTTGATGGAATTCACCGCGGTCAACCCCCAGGTTTTTCTGGCTTCGGGATCCTGAAAAAGCTGCTTGACCATGGCCTGACAATCATCAAATGTTCCCTGCAAGGCGATGTTATGGATATGAGGGGCGATGACGGTTGTCATTTGTTTTCGTTGAACATCCGACACACGCCCATGGGGATGCAAGACAAAAACCTGCGCCCCTTTGATGTTTCGGCAGGCGTGCAACGCTGCGGACCCTGTATCCCCCGATGTGGCCCCCACAATGGTAAGGGGTCGGGGCTGTTGGGCCAAAAGACCCTCAAAAATCTGAGCCAGCATCTGCATGGCATAATCTTTAAACGCCAGCGTTGGACCGTGGAAGAGTTCTAAAATCCAATCCTCTGGACCCACCTGAATCAGAGGGGTGATGTTGTCTGGCTGGGAAAATCCGCTATAAGCGCGATGAATCATCCCTCGCAAAGTGGCATCGTCAAAGGCTTCGTGTACAAAGGGCTGCAAGATGGCAAAGGCCACCTCAGCGTAGGGCTTGCCCCGCAATCTCCGCCATTCCTCCAAAGAAAGTGCTGGGTAGTCTTCGGGCACATACAGTCCGCCGTCCTCCGCAAGGCCCGCAAACACGACCTCAGAGAAAGACAGCGTGGGCGCAAGGCCACGCGTGCTCACATAACGCATAAAAACTCCATTTTGTTTCGATGTTGGAACGGTAAGGATCTATTAAGGCCCCCAGAAAAAACTGTTTTTATTCTTAAAGATCTCTTAAAAAAACAATTTATTTCAACAAAAAAAAGGTGATTTTCTGAAAAAATAATTTTAAAATACAAAAAAAATCCATATTTTCTAGGAGCACCAAAATCTTTCGGGCAAGAAACATACAGGGGACTATACAATAAATGTAATGCAAATGCAATAGTCTTTGAGGGGATTTTTAGAAAAAAAAGACTGTCCGAACGCTTGAGGCCTCTTCGCATCGTTAACCTTTAGCCCAAAAGAGGGTTAAACCACTGAGATAAATACTGGGACATTCTTTGTATACCCCTTTCATCGAGGGAATGGCCCAAACCTTCATCCACAAAACAGTCCACAGGACATCCCAAATGTTTCAAATCTTGGGCCGCACCTTGACTGGCAGTGCTGGGTATGACGTCATCCTGCTTTCCATGAATTAGGCAAAACGGGGGATGACTGTGCACCGTTGGCGGGGGCAAAAAAGCCCCCGAAAAGCCCACCACACCAGCAATGGGCGAAGGCAACTGGAGCGCCGCTGTAATCGCCAGCATGGTCCCCTGAGAAAAGCCAACAAGGGCGATATCGCCGTAGGATAGGCCGAGGTCCTGACGAATCTCCTCAAACAAAACCTGAAAACGGACCGCGGCGCGGTCAAGCTCTGCGGACAGCGCCTGGGGGGATCGGTCTTTTAAAGAAAACCATTGATAACTTTCCGCCATCATCCCCACAGGCAAAAGATCATAGGGATCAAAGCCATCCGGCGCGATATAGGCCACCGTTTCCGGAAGAACAGGCTTTAAAAACGAAGACAATCCCAGCAAATCAGGACCATTGGCCCCAACCCCATGCAGGAAGATCACAGCTTTGGTGACGGTGGGGGGAAGAAGGCGGTGAATATTGCTCATCCCCCACTGTAACCCACCCCCTCTTGGGGGTCAATCCCCCATCAAACGCCCAAAAACAGGACGCACGGCCACCACCAACCCCAAACCAACCAGTCCCATCAACGCCGAGGCCACAAAAAAAACATCCCACCCCAACGCGGCGGCCACCACCCCCGATGTGGACGATACCGCCATGCGTGTCAACGCCACCAACGACGTCAGCAGCGCATACTGCGTGGCCGCCACGTCCTTTTGACACAACAGGGCCAAAAAGCCTAGAAACGAGGCGGTTGCAATGCCCCCCGCCAGCTCCTCTATGGTCATCACAACCATCAACTGGGATAAAAACGGCCCTTCAATCCATGCATAACTCAGGTTAGACGCCATTTGTAACACCGCCGCCATCACCAAGGCGCGGTACAGCCCCAACCGCTGCATCAACAGCCCCCCCAACGCCCCCCCCACAAACGCCGCCGACAGGCCGTAAATTTGCACCACACTGGCAATTTCCGCCTTAGAAAACCCCACATCATACAAAAAACGATAATTCATAGACGCCAAATACGCATCCGGCAGGCGAAACGTCAGCACGATGGCCAAAAAGGCGAGCCAAGATTTGTGCTGCCTCAACCCCTGCAGGGGCTTCACAAAGGCCCGAAAAAACAAGGATTCCTTGGGAGATGCGGCATCAGGCAAGCTATCTTGGGGGGCCATCGTCAGAATTGCCACCACACCCAGCATTTGAAAGCCCATCAAACCCAGCATCACCCAAAACCACCCCACAACATCGGACGCCATCACCGCCCCCGCCCCCGACACCATCAGGGCCAGACGATAACAATTCACAAAAACACCAGCCCCCCAAGCCTGATGATGCTTGGCCAGCCACGCAATGCGGTACCCATCCAGCGCCACATCCTGCGTGGCCGAAAAAAACGTCAGGCCCACACAAAGACCAGCAAAAACAAGGATATTAACCTCTGGCCCCACAAACGCCATGGCCCCATACATGGCCAGAATCCCCATCTGGGCCAAAAATGCCCACGCCCGCCGCTGTCCCAAGCGAGTCGTCAAAACTGGCAAAGGCACGTTTTCAATACAAGGGGCCCATAAAACCTTCAGCGCGTAGGGCATCCCCACCAAGGCAAACACACCCAACGTCTGTAACGAAAGGCCCGCATCCGTCAGGCGTGCCGCCAAGGTCATCCCCGTGACCATAAAGGGCAATCCACTGGAAAACCCAAGTATGCCCAAGGATATCCAATGGCGCAACGTCATGATTTTAATGTTAAAATTGCGGATCGCGCCAGCCCATCCACGCGTTCGTTTTCAGGGTGCCCATTGTGGCCCTTGACCCAGTGCCAGCGTATCTGGTGGACATGGACCAGATCATCCAAGATGCGCCATAAATCCTCGTTCTTAACCGCTTTTTTGTCGGCGGTTTTCCAGCCGTTTTTTTTCCATCCCCCAATCCATTTGGTGATGCCATCCCGCAGATACTGGCTGTCGGTATAAATATCCACCTGACATGGGTTTTTCAGGGCCCGCAGCCCCTGAATGGCCGCCATCATTTCCATGCGGTTGTTGGTGGTGTGGGCCTCGGCGCCGGACAATTCTTTTTCGTGCTTTCCCATACTCAGCAGGGCCCCCCAGCCCCCAGGGCCAGGATTTCCCGAACACGCCCCATCGGTATACAGGCAAACCTGGGGCCACGTCATGACAATGCCCCCTGATACAACAGCAGGCCCAACCGATGGTTTTGCAGATGATGCAAAAAATCCACGGGACTTTTGGGCACCACCATGCCATCGGCGCGGGGGTACAGGTGATCATAAAGACGCGTGACCGCGATGCGCAAACAGGCGCGGCGCAGCATCCAGCGCAAATCGGCATCATCAAAGGCCCCCGCAGGAAACGCACGCAGATAGGCCCGCAAAAAGACCCCTGCCCGCTCTGGCCGCCATTGACGGGCTTCATCATAACACCACCCCACCATGGTCAGGGCCACATCATACAACAGGGCATCATAACACGCAAAATACCAGTCGATAATCCCGCAAATCTGGCCATGATCATCAAAAAACACGTTATCGGGAAAAGCATCAGCGTGAATGGTGCCTTGGGGCAAAGGATGAGAGGCACGCCCCTGCTGCAACACCAACTCTTCCTGCAAATCCGCCCAGACCTCTGGAACAAACCCCTCGGCGGCCGTGCAGGATTGCCAGATGTCCGCCAGCGCCGCGATGGAAACAGGATTGTCTTTGCGCAGGGGAAAATCCCCCTGAACCTGATGCATCCTCCCCAAAAGCCCCCCCATCTGGGCGCATGCCGCTTCGGTAAGGGTATCCAGTGCCCGTCCGGACAAAAAGGTGGTCAAAACAGCAGGCAAACCAAGTATGTCTTGGCAATTTTCCTCGTGGGAAGTCAAAACAACCGTCGGACATGGTATGCCCCGCAAAAAGAAATACTTTTGTAGCTTTGAGAAATACTTTAGGTCGTCTTTCCGCGTCCTCTTTTCGATCAGGGTGAGGATATACTTAGACATACTAGAGCAAACTCTGTAGGTTGTGTTCTCTACACCAGAGGCAATCCCTTGGTATGACTCTATGTGACCTATGGGCCATACTTGGGAGACCTGGTCAAAGTCAGACCTAGAGAGACTTGTGAATACCGCCATACTCAGTCATTCCCTTCCAGAATGACCGGCAGGCGAAAGGATACCCCCTCTGGGGTATGACCGTCTTCTTTTGTTTCCACAGAAAAACGATCCTGCAGGGCCGTCAGAATGTCCTGAACCAAGGCTTCGGGGGCTGAGGCGCCTGCCGTAAGACCCACCGTCATGCCCCCCGCCAAGGGTAACGTTGCCAACGGGTCCGGCGTATCCAGCAACACCGCGCGGGGACAGCCGTAATCCATGGCCACCTGCACCAGCTGGCGCGAATTGGAGGAATTGTTAGACCCCACCACCAAAAATATATCACACAGGGGCGCCAGACGCTTGACGGCCTCTTGCCGGTTGGTGGTGGCATAGCAAATGTCTTCTTTCTTGGGGCCCTGCAGATGGGGATAGCGGGCCTTGAGCGCATCCACAATGGCCACAGTTTCATCCACCGATAACGTGGTTTGCGTCGCATATGCCACAGGAATACCTTGAACTACTGGCAGCGCGGCCACATCCGCCACCGTTTCCACCAACGTCATGGCCCCTGGGGGAACCTGTCCCATGGTGCCCTCAACCTCAGGATGGCCACGGTGGCCGATAAAAATGATATGATGGCCTTTGCTGTGCCAGCGCAGGACCTCGTGATGGACTTTGGACACCAGGGGGCAGGTGGCATCCAAGGTGAACAGGGCTTTATCTTCAGCCTCCCCCACCACGGCCTTTGAAACGCCGTGGGCGGAAAACACCACGGGACGATCCCGCGGGATGCCCTGCAAATCATCAACAAAAACAGCACCCTTGTCCCTGAGAGACTGTACCACGTGGCGATTGTGGACGATTTCGTGGCGCACGTACACGGGGGGGCCGTATTTTTCCAGCGCCCGCTCCACGATCAAAATGGCCCGATCAACCCCCGCACAAAACCCGCGTGGGCTGGCCATCAGCACAGTTAACGGTGGTTTGGGCAGCATGGGATCTCTTTTGTACAATACCCCTTCAGGTATAGCGCAGCGGGGCACTTTGGCAACTCAAAAATGTTGTTTTCCCTCAAGGCCGATCAAACGTGCCGTTCCTTATAAAAGCAAGCGTTTGTGCCCGAACTTTGGGATGGAACAACAACCCCATATGAGAAGTGGGAAGAGTCAGGTGGTCTTTTTCCTCCCTTAAATGCGTGCTGTCCACAGTGACTTTGCCATCATTGTCCCTGCCTGCCATGGTGAAGCCAAAGGGGGGACTGGATTGGTTGCCGGCAATGATGCCAACCTCGGCCTTAAGAGGGGCAAAAAGATGCTGAAATCCCGTTTGGTCCGTGATCAGATTCTGCCCCGCCGGACCAAAAACCCATTGATACAAAAGACGATTTTGTAAATAATCCGCAACCTCGCTACCCCCATTTGGGGTGCCGATCAAAACCACGCGCCCCAAACCCCTGATGCCATACCGATTGAGATACGCCCGCATCAACAGCCCCCCCATGGAATAACCCACACAATGGAGCTTTCCGTCAAAGGTTTCCCTAAATTTTTGAATGGGCGCATGAATAATATCCACCAAAGCGGACAGATCGTGATGTCTTGATGGATAGGGCAAATTCAGGACACAAAAACCGCGCTTTTTAAAAAAACGCTCAAAACCCCGCATACTCAAGGGAAAGGGCAAAATGCCATGCAAGATAAGGACACCGTCTTGCATAAAAAAGTTGGGCTGGGCTCAAAAATAGGTGGCGCGAGAGGCCTTAGTATTTATCTACCATCCATTTGATTTTTTAGAAAAATCAACCACCCTCGACTACAAGTCGAGGGTTTGAGGAACGGTTGCAAACCGGATGATCTGTGTGAGACCCTTAATAGGGAGAAATGCTGAAATTGTCTTTTTTATGGTGCGCTTCTTGATCTTCGATGTAACGCTGTACCTCTTCCTGATTCACATTGCCCACCGAGACACCAAAATAACCAAGAGCCCAAAAATGTTGACCCC
>JBJTVN010000102.1:0-4299 GCA_046081225.1 Alphaproteobacteria bacterium | reverse complement strand
GTCTCCAGCATCGGCTCAGTGAAATTGAACTCCCCGTGAAGATGCGGGGTAATTGCGGTCAGACGGAAAGACCCCGTGCACCTTTACTACAGCTTTACACTGGCTCTAGGAATATCATGTGTAGGATAGGTGGGAGACTTTGAAGCCTTGGCGCCAGCCAGGGTGGAGTCAACCTTGAAATACCACCCTTGATGTTTTTAGGGTCTAACCCAGGTCCGTGAATCCGGATCGGGGACCGTGTATGGTGGGTAGTTTGACTGGGGCGGTCGCCTCCCAAATGGTAACGGAGGCGCGCGAAGGTAAGCTCAGTACGGTCGGAAATCGTACGTCGAGTGCAATGGCATAAGCTTGCCTGACTGCGAGGCTGACAAGCCGAGCAGAGACGAAAGTCGGTCATAGTGATCCGGTGGTTCTTCGTGGAAGGGCCATCGCTCAACGGATAAAAGGTACGCCGGGGATAACAGGCTGATAACGCCCAAGCGTCCACAGCGACGGCGTTGTTTGGCACCTCGATGTCGGCTCATCACATCCTGGGGCTGAAGCAGGTCCCAAGGGTATGGCTGTTCGCCATTTAAAGTGGTACGTGAGCTGGGTTCAGAACGTCGTGAGACAGTTCGGTCCCTATCTGCCGTGGGTGTTTGATGATTGAGAGGATTTGCCCCTAGTACGAGAGGACCGGGGTGAACGTACCTCTGGTGTACCGATTGTGGCGCCAGCCGCATCGTCGGGTAGCTATGTACGGAACGGATAACCGCTGAAAGCATCTAAGCGGGAAACCGGCCTCAAAACGAGTCATCGCAGAGCCGTGGTCGACCACCACGTTGATAGGTGGCGTGTGAAAGGGTGGTAACACCTGAAGCTAAGCCATACTAATCGCTCGTCTCTCTTTTGGATTGTTCTCGCGTCTTGGACATTTGTTCTGGGACGCATCTCATGCACCAGCGCACGGGTTGGGGGTCCCCTCCACCCCCATCCTGTGCGCTGGGTCAGTTATCATGTTTTTGCGGTGTTGCGTCCCTTTCTGGGGTTTTAATCCTTGGCTTTTTCAGGTCTTCTCTTTTTAAAAAAGCAATGAATCTTTTTTGACCCCTTGGCACAGATGGCACCCCCCGAATCCAAATCTTTTCAAGATGTCCTTGTCCACTACACCAGTGCCCAAGGCCTAGAAGGCATCCTGCGCAGCAATACCCTGTGGGCCACCCACAGCAGTCATACCAATGATGGGGAGGAGTTGCAGATTTTGAAAACAATACTCCCCAAATTCTCCGAGCTTGATTCACTTTTTGACGAACGCCAACGAAAAGACATCTCTTTAGTAACAGAGGCCATCCAAAAAAGAGTAGATGTATACATTTGCAGCTTTTCTCAAACTAAGAAGACTGAGGTCTATCATCAAAATAATGGTCGCTTGAGCCAATGGCGTGCCTATGGAAATTATGGGATTGTTTTTCCTCTTCAAAAAATTGAAGCTATGGTCAACTCTATTTCAGCGGCTTATAATCTTGGCGGCGCATTTGGATCTGGAGAAATTATGTATATTGACCCAGACGCACCCATACCAAAAGATTTTAATAAGAATAGACTACTTTTCAACTATATACTCGAACTTGGAGAAACAGTAGTGGAAACCCGTACTCTTGAGAAATGCGCCGTTGTTTTGCCTACCAAGTCAGCATTTTTTGAGGCGGCATTATTTCTTAAAGACAAAGGTTTTGAGGAAGAGAACGAGTATCGATTGGTTTTGATGCATTTAAAAAAAGACTATTTAGAAGCCTTTCATAATACAAATACAAACGGGGAAAAATCCAGAACTTTTGAGGATGTGAACCAGTTTATAGAAAAATATAAAAACTTAACCATCCGCCGCGACAGAATTGTTCCCTACATTGATTTTTTTCAACACAATCCTCTCCCCATTGAAAAAATCCTGATTGGTCCGGCACCTGCGGGAGAGCAGGCAGAACGCAAAAAGACGGTTGAAGCCCTCCTTCGCCATCTCGATAAAGACATCCCCGTTGTCTGTTCCGCCATTCCGTATCGGGGGTGATGCTGCCTGTTCGTTGATCCCGTATCACATCTCTGTTTGGTTATGGATTTATTCAGGCATGTGTGATAGGCTAAAAAAGATAGGACTTACGCACATCGTCATTGCGAGCCTCCGTAGGAGGCGTGGCAATCCAGTCTTTCCCCTAGCGGCATTTCTGGATGGATTCGCTGCGCTCGCAATGACAAAAGTTCTGCGTAAGTCCTGAGAAAGATAAAGAAGGCAAACCATCATGATGCACATAGGGGCTTTTGAAGCCAAAAATCGTTTTTCGGAAATTTTGCGCTGGGTTGCGGAAGGTGAGGAAGTCACCATAACGCGTCATGGGAAAATCGTGGCCGTTATCACAGACCCTCAGCGAGGGGTGGCGCAAAAAGCGTCTCAGGCCTTTGGTCAATGGGAAGCCTTGGCGGGCAGCCTAAAGGCAACCCCCGATGAAATCAGCGCATGGGTGAAAGATCATCGTCCATGAAGGTTGTTTTGGACAGCTCGGTAATCTTATCGGCCTTGTTGGATGATGAACAGGCGGATTATGCATCCTTAATCCTTAGCCGGTTGAAACGTTGCGATGTCTATGGTGTTGTGCCGTCGTTGTTTTTTATGGAATCGGCCAATGCTCTTTTGATGGCGCACCGACGGCAAAGGCTGAATCAAGAAACCTTGATTTTGCTTTTGCAAACCCTCTCTATCATGCCGCTTGAGAGAGAGGAAAGCCCTGATCTTTTCCAAACAACCGCGCTGGCGCAAAAACACAGCTTGACGGTTTACGATGCCACCTATTTATGGGTAGCTTTGAACAGGGGGGTTCTTCTAGCATCTTTGGATACGGCCCTGAGGAAGGCGACTTTGGCAGAGGGGATCTTTTATCAACCATAGGGTTTTCGGTTTTAGCCCGCAGGGCCTTGCGAACGATGCCTGCCAAATGCAACCGTCTTAAAAAATTCGTTTTGAAAACGCGTGCAATTCCCCCATACTCTCCCACTATGACCCACCTCACCCCCCTCCAACATTATGTCACCCGCGAAAATGGGACCGAGCCCCCCTTTGCCAACCCCTATTGGGATCACAAAGAAGACGGCCTGTATGTGGATGTGATTTCGGGGGCGGTGTTGTTTGCCTCTGTTCATAAATTTGATTCCGGCACAGGCTGGCCCAGTTTTACCCAGCCGGTGGATGGGCAGGCGGTTGTGGAAAAACCCGACACCACCCACGGGATGCGCCGTGTGGAGGTCCGCGCCGTTGCCTCCGACGCCCATTTGGGGCATGTCTTTCCTGATGGTCCTGAGGGGGGCCTGCGGTACTGCATCAATTCCGCGGCCCTGCGCTTTGTGCCCAAAGATCACCTGCGGGCCGAAGGCTACGGGGATTATCTGGGAATTCTGGACAGGGACCCTTAAGCAAGGGTGAGGGGCCCCAAGGGATCATGAACACCAGTGGGCCTGACCACTGCTGAGCCTATCGTCGTTGTAGCCTCTTCGTCATACCCCATTCGCATTGGCGAATGGTTTCTGTGTGCCAGAGGACGCTAGATAGACATAAACCGCCCTGAGGATGACCGAAGCCCTCTGGCAAGAGGTCTCTATACAGGCGGGGGGTCTTGTGATAAAGATTGTCCTCAAAGGAAAGGACTTAACCATGACAAATGACACGCTGAAAATCATTGACCAGATGGTGCGCGAAAACCCCGTGGTTTTGTTTATGAAGGGCACGGCGGATTTTCCCATGTGTGGGTTTTCTTCCCGTGTGGTTCAAATCCTTCAGTCCCTGGATACCGATTTTGTGGCCATGAATGTTATGGCGGACCCTGGCCTGCGTCAGGGCATCAAGGATTACACCAACTGGCCCACCATTCCCCAGCTGTATGTCAAAGGGGAATTCATCGGCGGCTGCGATATTGTGACAGACCTTTACAAAAGCGGCGAATTAAAGGACATTTTGGACAGCGTTGGGGTTGGGCTGTAACCCCTTACCATACCTGCGTAGTGTGGGGGGCAATCCCCCCACAACGCATCCTCCCCCTACCACGTCAAGCGGTAAACCCCCAGCGCGTGGGCTTCGTCTTGGCCCGCGATGTTGGCGTAATCCTGGCTGCCGCCGACGGTGAGGGTCAGGCTTTGGTCCTGTCCCATGGGGGTGCTGTAGGCGAATTCCAAGGTTTGCTCGCGCCCACTGGGGGTTAAATCATAATTGGTGGTGCGAGAGGCATAACCCCCATCATCCTGATACCCACTGATGCTGGATAACGCCCCGTTGCC
>JBJTVN010000101.1:0-1426 GCA_046081225.1 Alphaproteobacteria bacterium | reverse complement strand
AAAAGAAATCGACTATTTGCAGGCCAAAGTGGCCGAAACCAAACGCCACGCCATTCACGAAGTGACGGCATTGTACGATAACGAAAAACGTACCCTTGAGGACTCTTTTAAAAAAGAATTTCTAGAGATGAAGCACCATATTCATGCAGAGCAAGAGCGCTTTGTTCTGGATTTGGAAACCCGCCAAAAACTGCTCAAAGAAACCTTTGCTTTGGAGGCCACGCAGATCGTGGATCAAGTTTTAAACAAAGTGGCCAACACATCTTTGCCGCCAGCGGATATAGAGACCGTTACAACCTCTGTGGCGCGGGATCTTTCCGTCGCCATGAAACGTTAGGGGGTATTTATGGATCCCGCAAAACTCTGGTATACTGTCAGTTTCATTATTTTTCTGGCCCTTATTTATCGCCCCATCAAGGCGTTTGTGGTCCCCGCTTTGGATCGCTATGCAGAAACGGTTCTGCAGCGCATGAAAGAGGCCCGCGCCCTGCGGGAAGAGGCCCAAAAGCTGGTCGCCCATTACAGCGAAGAGCTGCGGGATATGGAACAGACCTATGCCGACATGCTGAAAAAAGCCAACCAAGATGTTTTGGCCATGCGGGCGCAGATGTTAAAACAGCACGAACAGGATAAAAAATCCCTGAAAACCTCTCAAGAGCTTCACAAAGCCCAAGCCATCCGCCGTATGGAACTGGATTTTGAGGGGTATCTTTTGACTTTTCTTCTGGATGCCTTAACAGAACTCGCAGAAAAACACCCGCAGCTTTCTGAATCCTACCAAACCCTGTGTTTTAAGAATTTGCCTGGGGTGCTTAGGGCCGCATCTTAGGTCATCGACCTTGGGTGATGCAGCGTCAAGGCCCTGTGAATGTGCTGGGCATCCAGATGCAGATACACGCTGGTGGTGGTGACTTGGCTATGGCCCAACAGGGTTTGGATGGACCGCAAATCGGCGCCCGCTTTTAACAAATCACTGGCAAAACTGTGGCGCAGGCTGTGGGCACTGTGACTAAGGGAAACGCCCGCCTCAGCCAGCAAAGATTTGAACCATCGATTCACCACAGCCGGTTGCAGCGGTTTGTGTTGCACCCCCCAAAACAGCCTTTCCTCCAACACAAAGGGACACGTGGCTTGATGGTGCTGTAAAAACGTTTGCACAATAGGGAGCAAGGGGATTTGTCTGGGTTTGCTGCCTTTGCCCATGACGGTGATGGTGTCGCCCTGAATGTCTTTGGGTTTTAGGGCAAGGGCCTCTGAAATCCTCAGCCCCGCACCATACATCAGGGCCAGAAGACACGCCGCCTGATCCCATACCCACGGATGGGGGCTTTTTGATTTTCGGGCATTCAGGCTGAGAAGAAACCGATGAAACGTATCGGGGGGCAGGGCTTTGGGCAGGCGTTCCTTGGATTGGCGAATCCGCAGG
>JBJTVN010000100.1:0-1161 GCA_046081225.1 Alphaproteobacteria bacterium | reverse complement strand
GCCAATGTGACTGATGTTATTTTGATACAACCAGCGTTGCCAGTCAAAGCCCCCAGGCACCAGCGGGGGATAGGGGGGATAGATTTTCGCAATCATGGCCACCGTATCCCCAGGACGGAGATGGGTATTGTTTTTGCTGGGCAGGCTCAGGCGCAAACGCTGCGTTTGCCTATGCGGATCCAAGGTCAAAGGCGTAATAATGGCCCGCAGGCGTTTTCCCTGAGGCTCTAGGCTGTCAATGCGCCCCACCAGATCATCAGCATAAGCGCGGGCACAAAAAAGGATCAAAAAACAAAAAACGCACCCACGGACCCACAGGCCGCCGGTTGTGATCACGAAGATCCCAGTTTTTTGTTGACCAGACGACGGATTTCTTCCTGAACCTTTTGCTCCACAATGGTGGGCAGATGGGTGTTGAGCCATGCCTTTAAATACGGCTGAACGGCCTGAACAATCACGTCTTCTAGGGATTTGCTGGGGATGTTGGTGCCAATCCCATCATCCTGATCGAACACAGGGTCGGGCTTTAGCCGTGTTTGGGCCACGGCCACATCCAGCTGATCCAAGGCCCGCAGGGACAAGGCCAGAGCATCCCCCCCCAGCAAAGCCTTCTCATCATGGGCATCATCTTGGGATTCTGCGGATTGTGATAACAGGGATTCCGTCACATCCTCCCCCTCATGATCCAAAAAGACATCGGCATCGTCTGGCAGGGCATCCAAAGAAAAAAGCTCGCCGTCGTCTTCTGTTTTTAGGGGTTCAATGGCTTCATCACTGTCTAAATCCAAAAACGCTTCTTCTTGAGGGTCTTCTTCTTGTTCTTGCAAAAGAGCATCCTCATCTTGGGGGGATTCGACAAGGGTTTGGGCATCCGGCAAATCCTCCTCCAGCATATCGGCAATTTCATTCAGCGCCGTTTGATCATCAAAAACGTCCTGATTATCAAAGTCTTCTTGCTGCTCGGATAAAGATTCCTCCAAAACCGGAGTTTCTTGATCGGGTTCTCTTGCAACGAAGGAATCCCTTATCTCTTTATTTTTAATACTGTTTTTGTCGATTTCTTTCAGGATGCTGTCTGGAATTGGCGCTTTGGGTTTGGGGATTTCCTGAATTTGTCCGTTTTCACGAATCAGCTGTGTTAAGTCCAAAACAGGGGCATCA
>JBJTVN010000099.1:0-4795 GCA_046081225.1 Alphaproteobacteria bacterium | reverse complement strand
CCTAAGATATCAGAAAACCAAAACGGTTCTGCGGCATGAAAAAACACACAACAAAAAAACAGCTGACCCTTGCGTGTCCCATATCCTTTTCTGGTGTGGGGTTGCATACGGGGGATACGGTGACTTTGACCCTGAAGCCTGCCCCTGTGAATCATGGGATTGTGTTTAATCGTACAGATTTAAATATTGCCATGCCCGCCCATCATGCCTTGGTAGAGCCCTCGCATTTGTGCACCACGTTGGTGAGTCTTTGTGGTCGCGCCCGTGTGGCCACGGTGGAACATCTGATGTCCGCGCTGGCGGGATGCCGTGTTGATAATGTTTTGGTGGACATTGACGGCGGCGAAATGCCCATCATGGACGGCAGCGCCGCCCCCTTTGTGCAGGCCATTTTGGCTGCGGGCCTGATCCCCCAAGCGGCCCAACGCCGCGCCTATCGCATTCTGCAGGCGGTTCATGTCCATGACGGTGATAAAACGGCGTCGTTGTTGCCCAGCGTTTCCCAGGATTTATCCATCACCTGCCGCATTGATTTTAATCACGCCGCCATTGGGGCCCAGACCTTCACGCTGTCATCTTTGGATGATTTTGGGGAACTCATTGCCCGTGCGCGGACCTTTGGGTTTGAAAAAGACATTGCGACCCTCCGCAAGATGGGCTTGGCCCGTGGTGGCAGTTTGGACAATGCCATTGTCTTCGGCGAAACCCGCGTGTTAAACCCCGAAGGTATGCGTTACGAAAATGAATGTGTGCGCCACAAAGTTCTGGACGCCATCGGCGATCTTTATCTGGCGGGATTGCCCTTGATTGGGGATTTTTATGGGTATTGTTCGGGCCACTTTTTGAACTATCGCCTGCTCACCGCGCTGTTTGCCAACCCCGAGGCCTATGAAGAGATTGTGTGGGATCAGGAAGACGCTCCAGCCCTATCCCACGAAACGGATCAGTTGCACCCCCTGTGGGCTTAACCCCCCACCCACAGCCGCAGTAAAACCCAAGGCCTTTTGGGGCTTTTGGGTTTGGGCCCTAGGGCCCGCACAGTCCGGGCCATAACCCCCACATCCCCCTGCATCGGTTCTGGTCCATGCCCCCAAAGGTTGGGGGGGGTATCCCCCCTCATGACATGCTTTTGCCATCCCCACAGGGAAAAACTGGGGACGGTTTTTCCATAAATCACGGTGCCCATGGTGCCAAAGGTATCTTGCAGATAGGCTTCCCATTGATGGTCTGTGCTGGGGGGCATGGCCAGAGCCTGCCGAAGGGCCGCGATGATCGACACAAGATCCGGATGATCCCGCAAATCTGGCGGGGCCTCTGACAACAGGGGGTGATCCCCGTGGTGCTTGGCCACCAAGGTATCTGCCCACCATTGCAATTTGATATGGGCCAGCAAGGCATTGTTGTCCTCTTCCTGCTGTTTGGCCGTCATAGAAAACCACGTGGCCAGCAGGGCCATGCCCGATTGAAACCGCTGTTTTGTTTCGTGGTTCTGGATCAACAGGCTGGCCATAAACGCCAGATAATCCAGATCGTAAAGGGTTTGTTCTGTTACGGTTGTGGGGACAGGGCGGGACATATGAGGATTTTCTGCACCAGAGTGGACACATCATCACCCTTGGCATCGATGATGATTTGGGCCTTTTCGTACCATGGTTGTCGTTGGGCGTATAGCGTTTGGGCATCCTGCTGCCACGCGGGGGATTGCAGCATGGGGCGATGGGTGTGCTCAGCCGCCAAGCGTTCCCAGAGCAGGGCAGGGGGGACCTTCAGCCACACGGTTGTGGTTTTGGCCTGAAGCAGGTCAAATGTCTTGGGCCATGCAAAGGCCCCGCCCACAGTGGCCACAACGCCGTTTTGGGGCAGCAGGCGCACGGCGTTATATTCATAATCCCGAAAGCCAACCTCCCCCCATCTGGCAAAAATTTGGGGGATGGGGGCTTTGGCCAGCAGGGCAATGTCATCATCCAAATCCACAAAGGGGACATGCAGGGCCTTTGCCAAAGCCTTCCCCACCGTGGATTTACCGCACCCCATAAACCCCACAAGGGACAGGGGGCGGGAAAGCGGCAAAGACGTAAAGTGAGATGAACCCATACCCCCCCAAGATGATCCAGCAAACACCCTGTGTGTAACAACGTGTTTTTAATTTCTTTTTTTCCCAAAACTGTGCTATGAAGCGACCCTTGGTTTTATCCCATCCTATCTAGCCTCTTTGGATCTTCCTTATGCCCCAAAACACCCGCCTGCGCAACATTGCCATCATTGCCCACGTTGACCATGGAAAAACAACCTTGGTGGATGCGATTTTGCGTCAAAGTGGCACCTTTCGCAGCAATCAGGCCGTGGCCGAGCGGGTCATGGACAAAGGGGATCTGGAAAAAGAACGCGGCATCACCATCCTGGCCAAATGCACGGCCATTGATTGGGATGGACACCGCATTAACATTATCGACACCCCAGGCCACGCTGATTTTGGGGGCGAAGTCGAGCGCATTTTGCATATGGCCGATGGCGTGATTCTGTTGGTGGATGCGGCGGAGGGCACCTTGCCCCAAACCAAGTTCGTTTTAACCAAAGCCCTGAAACAGGGCATGCGCCCCATTGTGCTGATCAACAAAATTGACCGCCCCGATGCCCGTCCAGACGAGGTGTTAAACGAAATTTTTGACCTGTTCGTGGCGCTGGATGCCAGTGAAGAGCAGCTGGATTTTCCTGTGCTGTATGCCTCGGGCCGTGCGGGATGGTGTGCTGAGAGTTTGGATGACCCCCGCGAAAACCTGCACTCCTTGTTGGATTTGGTGCTGCGGCACGTGCCAGCCCCCACCGTGGATGTGGATGCCCCGTTTTCCATGCTGGCCACGTTGCTGGATTATGACCCCTATTTGGGCCGTGTGTTGACAGGGCGCGTGGCCACGGGAACGGCCAAAGTCAACGCCCAGGTTCACGCGCTGGATTTAAAGGGCAATGTGACGGATCGTTTCCGTCTGACCAAACTGTTTAACTACAAAGGCCTCGAAAGATTCCCCGTGGAGTCTGTTGAGGCTGGGGATATCGTGTGCATCGCGGGGATGACCGTGGCCACGGTGGCCGATACGGTGGCCGAGCCCTCTGTGACTAAGCCCATTGAAACCACCCCCATTGACCCCCCCACCATGGCCATCACCATCAGCGTGAACGATTCGCCTTTGGCGGGGACGGAGGGGAAAAAGCTAACCTCCACCATGATTCGCGAACGCCTGATGGCGGAGAACGAGGGGAACGTGGCCATTCGCGTATCCGAAACCGCCGGCAAAGATGCCTTTGAGGTGGCCGGACGGGGGGAATTGCAGCTGGGCGTTTTGATTGAAACCATGCGGCGCGAGGGTTTTGAAATGTCCGTATCCCGCCCCCGCGTTTTGTTGCGCAAAACCGAGGACGGACAAACTGAAGAGCCCTACGAAGAGGTCATCGCCGACGTTGATGAAGAGTTCACCGGCGTGGTGGTGGAAAAAATGTCCATGCGCAAAGCCGAAATGGTGGACATGCGCCCCAGTGGGGGCGGGAAAACCCGTATTACCTTTATTGCGCCGTCGCGGGGCTTGATTGGGTATCAGGGCCAGTTTTTGACGGATACGCGGGGCACGGGGGTGTTAAACCGTTTGTTTCACAGCTATGGCCCCTACAAGGGGGACATCGCCGGCCGCCGCAACGGCGCCCTGATTTCCACCGACAAGGGGGAAGCCGTGGCCTATGCCATTTTCAACCTGCAAGATCGGGGGGTTATGTTCATTAACCCAGGGGAGAAGGTTTATCAGGGCATGATCGTGGGGGAACACAGCCGCGATAATGATTTGGATATTAACGTGTTAAAGGGCAAACAGCTCACCAACATTCGCGCCGCCGGCAAGGACGACGCCCTGATCCTAACCCCCCCACGGAAAATGAGCATGGAGGACATGATCAGCTA
This sequence comes from Alphaproteobacteria bacterium, assembly GCA_046081225.1. Taxonomy (GTDB): domain Bacteria; phylum Pseudomonadota; class Alphaproteobacteria; order JAJTHO01; family CANGYM01; genus CANGYM01. The sequence continues at coordinate 849 of JBJTVN010000099.1, read as the reverse complement.
CATCAACGACGATGAATTGCTGGAGGTCACCCCCCAATCCCTGCGCCTGCGGAAAAAATACCTAACCCCCAACGAACGCTCTCAGGCGAAAAAGCGGGTGAGTTAGGGGGGTTATCCTTGACTGTGTAAAAAGGGTTACTTCACCACAGATACGGCCATATTGGGGTTGGCGGGATTGACGATCAATTCCTGCCGTGCGGGGGAAATCAGCACGTCCATATCCTCCATGGGAACGGCCCCCAACAGGACTTCATTGCCCAAAACCAAGGCGCCAACATAGCACTGACGATTATCAAACGCCACCTTTACAGGCCCAACATAGGGAACGCGGTGCACAGACCCATCGGCAATGCGGGCTTCACGGTATTCCAACGTTTCCAGTTGCAGCTGCGATACCACATGGGGCGGCAAACACAAATGCAACGCCCCTGTATCCACCAACGCGGACACCTCAAGGGGCCGCAAGGCCAGATCCCGCGGATTGCTCAGGATAAGGGGGGCGTAAACAAGGCCCATAAACACCTCTTGACACACAAAAACACCTTAAGACTTTCCCATAAGGAAGGGAAAAAATCAAAAGGAATGTGGGGGGTTATTCTTGGGTTATGGTTGATGGTGAATTCCCTGACAAACAAAGGGCTTGAGTCTGTCCTGATTCGTATCCTTTAAAAAACAATGAGCTCTCAAATTCATGAAGAACGTTTAATGCCGCTTCGGTCCCTGTGGGATTAAAAATGCTACTTGAGCCCCTTGCAAAATTCCCGATGCGTGAGGTGGGATAGGGGTATTTTTCTTGTTGTTTAGGCCGACAGGGGATGGTTTTGTGGATTTTTCAGGGGTGAGGGGTCC
>JBJTVN010000098.1:0-1066 GCA_046081225.1 Alphaproteobacteria bacterium | reverse complement strand
CAGAAATTGAAGCCGGAAAACGGTGGGTCTTCGCCTAAATTGAACCGCGAACAGACAGCCGCGTTGACGCAGCATTTGGATCAGAAGGTGTATGTCAAAATCAAGGACATTTGCGCATATGTCTTTGATACATTTGGGATGTTTAATCCCACAATCTTGTGGTATTCTTTATGAAAGTATCAAGGAGGTTGATTTATGGGCAGTGTACACCATGCTAACGCCAAGACGACGGTTCGCGTTCGAAAAGAAATACAAGAGTCTAAAGAGAGCATCGCTCAGTTAGCGAAGCGTTACAATTTAAATCCCAAAACGGTTATCAAATGGCGGAAATCTGGGGTGAGCGAAGATGGGCGCTCTGGCCCCAAAACGCCAAAGAGCGCCCTATCTGAGCGGGAACAGCAGATTGTTTGCGAGGTGCGTCGTGTGACGCAGTTCCCTCTGGATGACCTTTTTATTGCCCTCAAAGACGCTATACCCGCGTTGAGCCGCAGCAATTTACACCGGTGTTTGGTGCGGCATGGGTTGAATGTTCTGCCCAAAGAAGACAATAAATCAAAGGAAAAACAAAAATTTAAGTCATATGATGTGGGGTATGTGCATATTGACATCACCCAGATTATTTTGTCCGGAGGGCAAAAACTTTACCTTTTTGTCGGCATTTGTCGTGTTTCCAAGTACGCCTATGTGGAGCTTCATGACAACATGACCCAGGAAACGGCTTGTGCGTTTTTGAACAATCTGATTGCGGATTGCCCCTTTAAAATCCATAGAATTCTGACAGATAACGGAGCTCAATTCACATATGCCTTGCTGGCGGATCATCTGAAGCCCAAAAACAAACGCCACCCCTTTGATCAAATATGCCAACAAAACAATATTATACACAAACTAACACAGTTTAAACATCCTTGGACCAATGGCCAGGTCGAAACCTTCAATAAAACCCTCAAAAAAGCCACGGTTAAAACATACCACTATGATGATGTTATTCAATTAAAACAACACTTAATGTCCTATCTGCTTGTGCATAATTATCAAAAAAAACTCAAAGCCCTCAAATTCCAAA
>JBJTVN010000097.1:0-7240 GCA_046081225.1 Alphaproteobacteria bacterium | reverse complement strand
ATCTTGAACCATAGAAAGAGACAAACATGACATCCATGAACCGTGTTTTGATCATCGGCGCAGGGGCGGCGGGGTCGGTTGTGGCCAAAAAATGCGCCATGAATCCCCATGTTTTTCAGCATATTCACTTGGCCTCTCGCCGTTTGGAAAGTTGCGTGGCTGTTCAAAAAGACTGCGCGTCCCCCGTATCCATCTCTGAGGTGGATGCGGACGATACAGCCCAAGTGATTGCCCTGATAGAACAGCAAAAACCCGATTTGCTGATAAACATGGCCCTGCCGTATCAGGATTTAACCCTGATGGATGCGTGTTTGGCCACGGGCGTTCATTATATGGACACCGCCAACTATGAACCCCGCGAAGAGGCCAAGTTTGCCTATCACTGGCAGTGGGCCTATCAAGAGCGCTTTCAAGAAAAAGGGCTGATGGCCATTCTGGGCTGCGGCTTTGATCCTGGGGTCACCAATGTCTTTTGCGCCTACGCCCGCGATCATCTGTTTGATGGGATCGAGGCCATTGATATCATTGATTGCAATGATGGCAGCCACGGCAAAGCCTTTGCCACCAATTTCAATCCGGAAATCAATCTAAGAGAGGTCACCCAGCGCGGCAAATACTGGAAAGACGGTCAATGGATCGAGGTTGATCCCGTCAGCATTGCCTGCACCATTGATTATCCTGAGGTCGGGCCCCGAAAATCCTATTTGATCTATCACGAAGAAGAAGAATCTTTGGTGCAAAATATCCCCGGCCTGAAACAGATTCGTTTCTGGATGACCTTTTCAGATAACTATATCAAACATATGGAGGTCCTGCAGAACGTGGGCCTAACGCGCATTGATCCCGTGATGTATAACGGGGTGCCCATTGTGCCCATTCAGTTTTTAAAACACCTGTTGCCGGCCCCGTCGTCGCTGGCGGAAAACTACACGGGCAAAACCTCCATCGGGTGCGTGATTCAGGGGCACAAAGATGGAAAACCCAAAAGCATTGTCATTTATAATGTGTGTGACCACGCCGCCTCTTTCCGTGAAGTCAAGGCGCAGGCCGTGTCCTATACCACCGGCGTTCCCCCTGTTGTGGGGGCCATGATGCTGTTTTCTGGACAGTGGCAGGGCCACGGGGTCTTTAACGTGGAACAATTGCCCGCCAAGCCGTTTTTGGATGAATTGGCCCGTCAGGGCCTGCCGTGGCAGGTGCGAACGCTTGAGGGGCCACAGCCTCTGGGACTTTTGCCGTAATGTCCACGCCGCCTTGGTATGCCGCTATCCCGACCCCTGCCTATGTTGCGGATGTATCCGCGCTTAAGGCCAATCTAGAGCGCATCGCCCACATCAAAGACAAAACGGGATGCACCGTCTTGTTGGCCACCAAGGCCTTTGCCCGTGTGGATCTGTTTCCCCTGATGGCGGAGGTTCTGGATGGCACCACGGCCAGTGGCCTTTACGAGGCCCGCTTGGGCCATGAAACCTTTGGCAAACAGGTGCACGTTTATGCACCGGCGTTTCGCACTCAGGATATGGGGGAAATCCTGGGCTATGCGGATCATATCTATTTCAATTCACCCGCCCAGATGAACCAGTTTTGCCATCAAATCGGGGCGGATAAACACATTGGCCTGCGGGTCAATCCGGGGTACAGCCTCAGCACCGTGGGGGGGGACCTTTATAATCCCTGCGCCCCCCATTCCCGCTTTGGAGCACCCGCGGATCAGCTGGGGGATGTTGACTGGAACGCTGTGGATATTTTTCACGTCCACGCCCTGTGCGAGGCAGGTCATGAGGGGTCTTTGGGACTGATCCAGCATGTTTCCCAAACCTTTGCCCCCCAACTGAAATCTGTCAAAGCCGTGAATTTCGGCGGGGGGCATCTTGTGAATCATCCCGCTTATGATCGCCATGCCCTGATTGATGGGATCAACCGTTTTCAGGATCACCACGGGGTGTCTGTGATTTTAGAGCCTGGGGGCGGGATTGTTTATAATGCTGGATATCTGGTGGCCACGGTGCTGGACATTCATCATAATGGTATGCCCATTGCCATATTGGATGCCTCGGCCAGTTGCCACCATCCCGACGTGATCGAGGCCGGCTATCGCGCCCCCGTCATCGGGGCCGGCCAAGCCGGCGAACATCCCCATGATTATATCTTGGCGGGCAACACCTGCATGACGGGGGATCTTTTTGGCACCTACAGCTTTCCTGATCCTTTGAAAAAGGGGGATAAAATTTTGTTTGCCGATGCCCTGCATTATACGTTTGTCAAAAGCACCGTGTTTAATGGCACCCCCTTGCCGGATTTTGGAACCCTGCACGAAAACGGCGTTTACGAGGTTGTGAAAGACTTTGACTATGGGGCTTTTCGGGGGCGACTATAACCCGCCTTGAAATTTGAAGCGTGCATACCTATAGTTAAGGTATCTGGGGGATAATGGATCGTCCACAAAGACCCCTTTATGGTGAGAAAGCGTATTATGCAAAATCTTTTTAAAAACATTGCCATTTGGGTTGTGATTGCACTGGTTGTTTTCGCGGTTTTTGGCAGTTTTCAAGAGTCCCGCACCACAAAAATCCCCGTTGTGGATTATTCGGAATTTACGCAGTTGCTCTCTCAGGGACAGATTCAGCAGGTTACGGTTCAGGGACAGCAAATCACCGCCACCCGTCGGGATCAGGGACAAGCGGCCTTTGTCACCTATAATCCAGGGGATTTTAAATTGATGGACCGGCTGGAGGATGCCAAAGTCCGCGTGAATGCCACGCCAGAAGAAGAGGGGAAGCCATCCCTGCTGGGTATGATCATCGGGGCCCTGCCGTGGTTGATTTTTATTGGTATCTGGCTGTTTTTTTTGCGTCAGATGCAACAAAGCAGCGGCAAAGCCATGGGTTTTGGTAAATCCCGCGCCAAGATGCTCACCGAAAAAACCACAAAAATCACCTTTGAGGATGTGGCCGGCATCGACGAGGCCAAACAGGAACTGGAAGAAGTCGTTGATTTCCTAAAAGACCCCCAAAAATTCCAACGTTTGGGCGGGAAAATCCCCAAGGGGGTTTTGCTGGTGGGCCCCCCAGGAACAGGGAAAACCTTGCTGGCCCGTGCCATTGCGGGGGAAGCGGGTGTGCCCTTTTTCACCATTTCTGGATCGGATTTTGTGGAAATGTTTGTGGGTGTGGGTGCCAGCCGCGTGCGGGATATGTTTGAACAGGGACGAAAAAATGCCCCCTGTATTATCTTTATTGACGAAATTGACGCCGTGGGCCGTCACCGTGGCGCGGGATTGGGCGGGGGCAATGACGAGCGCGAGCAAACCCTGAACCAACTGTTGGTGGAAATGGATGGATTCGAGGGCACCGAAGGCGTCATTCTGATTGCCGCCACCAACCGCCCCGATGTTTTGGACCCTGCCTTGTTGCGTCCGGGCCGTTTTGATCGGCAAGTCGTGGTCCCCAACCCCGATGTTATGGGGCGGGAGAAGATTTTGCGTGTCCACCTGAAAAAAGTCCCCTTGGCCGAGGGGGTTGAGGCCCGCGTGATTGCCCGTGGCACCCCAGGGTTTTCTGGGGCCGATCTGGCCAACCTTGTGAACGAAGCCGCTCTGCTGGCCGCCCGCAAAAACAGAACAACCGTCAGCATGCAGGAACTGGAGGAAGCCAAAGACAAAGTCATGATGGGTGCCGAGCGCCGATCCATGGCCATGAGTGAATCCGAAAAAAAACTCACCGCCTATCACGAAGCGGGTCATGCGGTGGTGGCCCTGCACTGTCCCCACTCTGACCCCATCCACAAAGCCACCATTATCCCCAGAGGCCGCGCCCTGGGGATGGTGATGCGCCTGCCAGAGGGGGACCGCTATTCCATGCCCAAAGCCAAATTAGAAGATGATCTGGCCGTGGCCATGGGGGGGCGTATTGCCGAGGCCATGATTTTTGGCAAGCAGATGGTGACCACAGGGGCATCCGGCGATATTCAAATGGCCACCAACATCGCCCGCCGCATGGTGACAGAATGGGGGATGAGCAAGAAATTAGGCCCCCTGCACTACGGCGCCGATCAGCAAGAGGTCTTTTTGGGCCATTCCGTCACCCAAACCAAAAACATGTCCGACGCCACGGCGGAAATGGTGGACACGGAAATCCGCTTGATTGTGGACCGCGCCTATCAACGGGCGGAAACCATTTTAACGGATCATGCCGATCAACTGGAACGTCTGGCGCAGGCCCTTTTGGAATACGAAACCCTCAGCGGTGATGACATCAAAATCCTGATGGCGGGGGGTGTTTTGGTGCGCGAAGACACATCCACCCAAAAGGCCCACAAAAAAGCCGCATCCAAAACATCCGTCCCCACATCAGAAAGCGAACCCAGAAAAACCCGCCCGCCCCTGCGGCCAAAGCCGGCGTAAGACAAAAGCGAACCAAAACCTTGCCCTTTGAAAGGGACCTTGTTACAGTCCCTTTCTTTCCAATGAAGGATTTTTGTTGCGGGTATGCGTAAAAATAACTCCCCAAAGGCACCATCAAAGCCAAAACCCAAAGCCAAGATGGCGGGCCATACCGCCATAACCACCAAATCCCCTGCCGCCACAGCGGGGGAGGACGGCGCCGTTGCCGATAAATCCACCCACAAAAAAGTGGGGGCCGCCGAATTTTTTCGCTTAACACGCGCGGAAATCGGGCGCATCACGTGGCCATCCCGCAAAGAAACCACCATGACCACAGTGATGGTTTTTGTGATGGTGACGATTTTGTCTTTGTTCTTTTTTCTTGTGGACCAAATTTTATCTTATGGTATAAAGGTTCTCCTTGGCTGATCGTTGCGACGATTCGGCCCTTTTTGTTATTGATGAAAACATGCAGGATATTATGACCGCGTCCAAAACCACAACGCCCGCGCCTAAGGGACGGTGGTATGTCATTCAGGTCCACTCGGGCTTTGAAAACAAAGTCGCTGAATCCATTCGCGAACAGGCTTTGGAAAAAGGTCTGGACGGCGAAATTTTCGATGTTGTGGTCCCCGTTGAAGAGGGCCAAGATGTCAAAAAAGGCACCAAAGTCCACACAGAACGCAAATTTTTCCCGGGATATGTCCTGATCAACATGATCATGACGGGTCCCGCGTGGCATATGATTATGGACAACAAACGGGTGGTGAGTTTTCTGGGGGGGGGCGCCAAAAGCAAACCTGTGCCCTTAAGCAAAGCAGAATCCGATCGTTTGCTGGGCCATATTCAGGGTGGCTTTAAGGAAGTGCGTCGGGGCGTTGTTTTTGAAATTGGGGAAAACATTCGGATTATTGATGGGCCCTTTGAAAACTTCTCTGCCACGGTGGAGGATTTGGAAGAAAGCCGCCAAAAGCTGAAGGTTTCCGTGTCCATTTTCGGGCGCAAAACCCCCGTAGAGCTGGATTACAGCCAAGTTGAAAAAATTTAAATCAGGATGATGACAAATGGCCAAGAAAATTACAGGATATATTAAACTGCAAATTCCCGCCGGCAAAGCCAACCCCGCCCCCCCTGTGGGTCCGGCGCTGGGTCAGCGCGGTGTGAACATCATGGAGTTTTGCAAGGCCTTTAACGCCGAAACCCAAAAACTGGAAGCCGGCATGCCCATCCCCGTGGTCATCACCGTGTACGCCGACCGCAGCTTTAGCTTTGTCACCAAAACACCCCCCGTCAGCTATTTTTTGAAAAAAGAATCGGGCCTGCCCAAAGGATCCTCCACCACAGGCCGTGGTTTTGTGGGAAAAATCACGCGCAGCCAAATTTTGTCCATTGCGGATAAAAAAATGCAGGATTTAAACGCCCACGACCGTGACGCCGCCGCCCGCATGATTGCCGGATCGGCCGTTTCCATGGGTCTAGAAGTCATCGAAGATTAATCACAAAGGACAGTGTTATGGCAAAAACAGGAAAACGTATGCGTGCGGCCCTTCAGGGCGTTGACACCGTAAAGGTGTATGGTCTGGACGAGGCCCTGCAAATCCTTAAAGACAACAGCAAAGTCAAATTCGATGAAACCGTCGAAGTGGCCCTGATGCTGGGTGTGGACCCCCGCAAAGCCAACGAAAACATCCGCGGCATGTTGACCCTGCCCCACGGCAGAGGCGGAAAGCAAGCCCGCGTGGCCGTGTTTGCCCGCGGCGCCAAAGCCGATGAAGCCAAAGCCGCCGGTGCCGACATTGTGGGCGCCGAGGATTTGGTTGAGATCATCCAGGGCGGCACCATTGATTTTGACGTGTGCATTGCCACGCCGGACATGATGGCCTTGGTGGGACGTTTGGGGAAAATCTTGGGCACCAAGGGCCTGATGCCCAATCCGAAACTGGGCACCGTCACCATGAATGTGACCCAAGCCGTTGCCGATGCCAAAGCCGGACAGGTGGAATACCGCACCGAAAAAACGGGAATTGTTCACGCCCCCTTTGGCAAGGCCAGCTTTGATCTGGTGAAACTGCGGGAAAACTTTCAGGCCCTGTATGATGCCATCCAACGCGCCAAACCCGCCGATATGAAGGGCACCTATATTAAAAAAATGACCCTCTCCTCCACCATGGGCGTGGGCTTGACGGTGAAACTTTAGGGGGTTGGGGGGGGATTAATCCATCCTACCCCCGTTCATTTGGTGGACGCTCCAAGCCTGATGGTGGACGCGCCAAGCCCGAAATGCTTCCGGAAGCGAACCTCCGTTCAGTTCCCTCCAAAAGTTTCTCTCTTTAAAATCTGCGATTTGTGTGTCTAGACTGGACCAGAACAGATCATCATTATGGGTAGGAGGCGTTTCAATATCAAGGTTATTGAATACAGGGATCCTAACCATAGCCTCGACCCCTATTAGCTCTACATGCTGTATCTCTTCTGCATTCTTGTAAAAAACGTGGGCTTTTTTTAGAAAACGCTTTCAAAACAAAATCGGGCAATTGGGCAATTTGGGTGTCCTGCTTCTTTAAGCGGCCCTGCTCTATATGTAGCACAGTTTTTTCTTGAAAATCGGTCTCTATGCCCCTCTTTAAGAGAAACTGATTATAATGCCTCTGCCAATCATGGCGCCCTTGGTCTTCAGTGCCCTCTTTGGGTTTCAATCTGATTGTAATTCCAAAACGGTTGAGCCCCTTGCAAAATTCCCGATGCGTGAGGTGGGATAGGGGTATTTTTCTTGTTGTTTAGGCCGACAGGGGATGGTTTTGTGGATTTTTCAGGGGTGAGGGGTCCATGAGGGTTTATGGGCGTCTATTTTTCTGGATG
>JBJTVN010000096.1:0-7635 GCA_046081225.1 Alphaproteobacteria bacterium | reverse complement strand
CAGAATCTTATTCTTATTCATACACACCTGATAACACATCCAAACCTATAAAGCTAGAGTTCAGTCGATAGGGGTATATCCAACAGCAATCCCTTATTCTGTTACAGGCATCAACCAACGCTCCATCACCGTCCTCGTAAGACGATCGCTGCTAAACGTCACTTCCACCTTATCTTGTCCCAGCAGGGCGGCCACAACCCCCTCGCCGTAGGTGGTGTGGCGCACGGTTTGGCCCACAACGAAGGTATTTTGCGCTAAGGATGGCCGTTTTTGCGCCGCAAACGACTGGCGCATGCCTTGGGCGCGGGAGGCGGTATAGGTGGGCAGAATGGGCATAACCTCTTGGGATTCGTCCCAGACCTCTATGGTTTTGGCATGGCGGCCACCGCCGTATTGGCCAAAGGCGGCGGGAGAACCGGCCGCTTTGTTGTGGTTTTGATGGTGAATGTGCGCGGTGGGCAATTCCTGCAAAAATCGTGACGGGGGGTTGTATTGCCAGCTGTTGAATTTCCGGCGGCTGTTGGCGTAGGTGATCATGGCCTGCTTGCGGGCACGGGTCAGGCCCACATAGGCCAGACGGCGCTCTTCCTCCACCCCCTTGTCCCCCGATTCATCGATGGCGCGTTGGTTGGGGAAAATGCCTTCCTCCCACCCGGGCAAAAACACCATGTCGAATTCCAAACCCTTGGCCGCGTGCAGGGTCATGATGGACACTTTGTCCCCATCCCCTGTTTCGGCGGTGTCCGCCACCAGCATGACATGTTCCAGAAAACTGTTAAGGCTATCAAAGGCATGCAGGGCCGCAATTAACTCTTTCAGGTTATCCAGACGGGCCTCGGCATCCGGTGTTTTCGTTTCTTTCCACATGGCCGTATAACCCGATTCATCCAGAATCATGGCCATCATCTCCGCGGGGGAGCGTTTGTCCAGCTGATTCCGCCAGCCCTCGATCATCATCACAAACTGTTGCAGGGGTTTTCCGCCGCGCCCCAGCAATTCCCCCGTTTGGTTTTTTTGCAGCAGCAATCGGTAAATGGACACGCCCGCCCGCTCGGCCTCCGCCGCCAATGTTTGCACGGTGGCAGAGCCAATACCCCGCTTGGGCAGGTTAATAATCCGATCCAGCGCCAGATCATCGTCAATTTGGGTGGTCAAGCGTAAATACGCCAAAGCATCACGGATTTCCTGCCGATCATAAAACCGCAGGCCACCGATGACTTGATAGGGAATGGCGGCATTCATCAGGGCTTCTTCCAATTCCCGTGTTTGAAAACTGGCCCTAACCAACATGGCCATTTGGCCCAAGGTCTGGCCCCCTGCCGCACGCTTTTCCACAGTTTTGGCCAGCAGGCGGGCTTCCTCTGCCGAATCCCAGACATGATGCACGGCGATTTTTTCCCCCGTTTGGTCATCCGTCCACAGGGTTTTGCCCAGACGCCCCTGATTGTTTTGAATCAAATGGGATGCGGCGGTTAAAATGGTTTGGGTGGAGCGGTAATTCTGTTCTAATTTGATGACGGTGGCCCCAGGGAAATCCTGATCAAAGCGCAGGATATTGTCCACCTCGGCCCCGCGCCATCCATAGATGGATTGATCATCATCCCCCACGCAGCACAGATTCCCGTGTCCCTGTGCCAGCAAGCGCAGCCACAGATATTGGGACACGTTGGTGTCCTGATACTCGTCCACCAAGATATAGCGGAATTGTTGCTGATAATGGCGCAACACTTCGGGAAAATCCCGAAACAACACCAGACACAGCAGAATCATATCCCCAAAATCCAACGCATTCAGGCTTTTCAGGCGGGCCTGATAATCCTGATAAAAGCGCAGGGCGCGGCCGCGGAGTTCCTTTTTATGTTCACTAACGGGCACATCGGCAGGTAGCCAGCCCCGATCTTTCCAGCGTTGAATCACGCTGCTGACGATGCGGGGGGGGCAGGCTTTTTCGTCCAATCCGTAATCTTTCAAAAGGCCCTTGATGATCCGCAGTTGATCATCGGTATCTAGGATGGTGAAGTTTTCCGTATAGCCCAATTTGTCAATGTGCTGACGCAAAATGCGGGCGCACAGGGCATGAAAGGTCCCCAGCCACAGCCCCCCCACGGCATCCCCCACCATGGCGTGAATGCGGTGCCGCATCTCGGTGGCGGCTTTGTTGGTAAACGTCACCGCCAAAATGCGGGAGGCATACACCCCATAATCCCGAATCAAATGCGCCAAGCGTGTGGTTAAAACGCGGGTTTTCCCCGTGCCCGCCCCTGCCAGAACCAAAACAGGTCCATCCACGGCCTGAACGGCGGCGGCCTGCTCGGGGTTTAAGCCCTGACATACCGAAGGGACAAAAACCCTTTCGGCCATAACATGGTCTGTCATTGGAATCTCCCATTTTTCTTTGCACTTTGTTTGTTTACCATAACAAAGAAAAAGTTGGGGAAAATGTTTGGGTGGGTCCCTAGCCCCCCCACCCCCCGCCGCCTGGGGTTTGGATGCTGATATGCTCCCCCGCCTGTACGGAGACGCGGCAAGATCCAGAAAGCATGGCGCCCAGTTTTCCCGCGGTGCGATGGGCATTGATGCCGGATTTCCCGGTTTTGCCGCCGTTTAATCCCTGTGGGGATTGTTTCCGGTTGTTGGTGATCATGGATACGTCCATGGGCTCCAAAAACTCTAGGTCTCGCAGGATACCATCGCCGCCGTGATGCGCTCCCGCGCCGCCCGTGTTGTCTGCCACAGATAGTTCCCACACACGCACGGGAAACCGCTGTTCCAGAATTTCCACATCGGTTAAACGGGAATTGGTCATATGACACTGATACCCCGTGGATCCGTCAAAATCGGGTCCTGCCCCGCCGCCACCGGCCAAGGTTTCGTAGTATTGATAGGTGTCATTGCCAAAAGAAAGATTGTTCATGGTGCCATGACTGGCCGCCTGTACCCCCAGGGCCAACAGCAGGGCATCCACCACCATTTGGGATGTTTCCACATTCCCCGCACTGACGGCATGGGGATGGGGGGGATTCAGCAGGCTGCCCTCGGGCACAACCAAATCCACCGCCCGCAAACATCCATCGTTCAGCGGAATCTCCTCAGTCACCAAAGATCGCAAAACATACAAAACACAGGCCCGCGTGATGGCCAAGGGGGCGTTCAGGTTGTGCTGTCCGGCCGCGCTGGTGCCAGAAAAATCAATACGCAGGCGTTTTGTGGTGGGATCGGGGGTGATGCTCACCTTAACAACGCATCCATTGTCATGGGTCACGGTGGCAGAGCCCGCAGCTTGGTGCCGCAACACCGACGCCACTTGGCTTTCGGCGTTTTCTAAAATAAAGCCCATATAGGCATCCACGGCCTCTGGGCCGTAGGTGTCCACAATCTCCCGCATGGCCTGAACCCCTGCACGGTTGGCCGCCACACAGGCCCGCAGGTCCGCCAGATTTTGTTCAATGTTTCTGGCGGGATAACGGGCCTGTGAAAACAGGGTGCGCATGGTATCCGTTTGGAAAGTTTTTTGATCCACCAATTTTTGGGGGGGGATCAAAACGCCTTCTTCGTCAATATGAACGCTGTTGGCGGGCATGGACCCAGGGGTGATCCCGCCCACATCGGCATGATGGCCACGGCTGGCCACGAAATAACGCACGGTACCCTCGATAAACACAGGGGTAATCACGGTAATATCCGGTAAATGCGTCCCCCCGCGATAGGGATCATTGATAACAAAGGCATCCATGGGATTCATGGACAAACCACTGGCCAAAACGGCTTGAACGCTGACCCCCATGGATCCCAAATGCACGGGAACATGGGGGGCGTTAGCAATCAAATAGCCTGCGCGATCAAAGACGGCGCAGGAGAAATCACGGCGTTCCTTGATGTTCACGGAATGGGCGGTTTTGGCCAAGGTTTCCCCCATATCCTCAGCCACCGCAGAAAAGCGATGATGGAAAATCTCTAAGAAGGCGGGATCGGCTTGGGTTAATGACGACAGGGTTTCTTGGTGACGCTGTCCCCGCGCATCCTGAAGCAAAACGCCGCCGGTTTCATCAGCAATGGCCATCCAGCCTGCCTCCACCACCACGCTGGTATCCTGATCCAGCAGCAGGGCCGGTCCAGCAATGTTTTGGCTGGGGTTTAACGATGCAAATTCATACACCGGAACACGGTGCCACTGCCCTTTGCTGTAAAGGGTATGATGATCCATGGGGGGCAGGGTTTGATGCAGGGCTTTTTTTTCCGCCAAGGCGGGGGGGATGGGATCATGACGGGCCTCAACAAGGATGCTCTTGATCATCAGGGTGGGTTCATGATCAAAAGCCCCAAACAGGGCGCGGTGTTGGCGGTAAAAAGCGGTTTTGAGATCATCTAAGCTGTCGTGTGGGTCATAGGGAATATCCAAACAGGTATCACTGCCCTGATCGTGCATTTGCAAAGTGGCGGTTACGGTGATCGGGCTGTGGGGGGGAATGTGAAGAGACAGTTTGTTTTCCGCCACCGCCGCCAGCTTAGTGTAATGATCGAAGATATCCTTATCGACGCCGTCTGAAAAAGACACAGACAGATAACGGGATTCCAGAACAGATTCAGGGGCAATCCCCATACCAAAGGCGGACAGGACGCTGGAAAATCGGTGAATCAAAACCTTTTTCATCCCCAAAGCCTCGGCCACCAAACAGGCATGTTGACCCGCAGCGCCGCCAAAGGCACACAGGGCGTATTGACGTACATCAAACCCACGCGCCACCGATAATTTATGAATGGCCCGCGCCATGGCATGAACCGCAACATCCACAAAACCCGAAGCTACGGCGGCCAAATCTTTGAGAACACGGCTCTGGCCAGAAGCCATGATCAGATGGGACAGGGCGATTTCAGAGGCGTCTTTATCCAACCCCTCATTATGATCTTTGCCAAAAATACGGGGAAAAAAGGTCGGATGGATTTTGCCCAAAATCACATTGGCATCGGTTAAGGTGGCGGGTCCCCCGTTGCGGTAACAGGCAGGCCCTGGGTTGGAACCCGCAGAATCAGGCCCCACAACAAAGCGTCCCTCGGTGATATGCAAACACGATCCCCCGCCGGCGGCGATGGTATCAATGGCCAGTGTGGGCACAGACAGGGGCATACCGTCCACCATGGTGTGATAGCGACGGTCCAAACGTCCATCATAACGGGCCACATCCGCAGACGTGCCCCCCATGTCAAAGGTAATGATTTTAGACAAGCCTGCAGCGCGGGCGGCCTCAATAGCCCCAAACAATCCACCGGCGGGGCCAGAAAGCAAACTGCGTGATCCTCGTACATCTGATCCATCCGCCAAGCCCCCTTGGGACTGCATGATTCTGAGGGGTACATTATCAATGCTGGGATCTTTTCTAAGGGTCCGAATATAGGATGCCAAGGCAGGGGTTAAATAGGCCTCTAGCAGTGTTGTGCTGGCGCGGGCCCACCATCCTGTTTGGGGGGCGACGTGATGGGAAAGATAGATATGGCTAAAGCCCACCTCTCTGGCCCATTGTCCCACCGTCAATTCATGCTTGGGGTTTTTAACGCTGTGGATCAAACAGATGGCCACGGTGGGGCATTCTGTTTTGTCTTTGATGGTCTTCAGGGCGTCTTTGGTGACCTCTTCATCCAGTGGCAGAACCTCTTGGCCTGCGGCATCCAGACGGCCTTGGATTTCCAAAACGTCCTGATAAACATGGGATCGATCGGCAACATGACGGGCAAACAACGACGGTCTGGCTTGATCCCCGATGCGCAAGGCAGACCCAAAACCAGTGTTGGTGACGAAAATGACAGGTGAGCCCTTTCTTTCCAACAACGCATTGGTGGCCAGGGTGGTGCCCAAACGAATCTCTGTTACGGTATGGGTGTCTGAGAGGGGTTTGAAAAGACGAATCCCCTCAATCAAGGCATGGTCGTATTGATCGGGGTTGTCCGAGAGGACCTTTTTGGCCTCGATGCTTCCATCATCATGAAGGCACACGATGTCCGTAAAGGTCCCCCCGCGATCGGCCAGAATGCGCATGATGCCAAAGCCCTAGCTGGTTTTTGCCGGTTTGGGGCGTGGTTTTTTATCGATATCGTGGGCACCGTGACCAGAGAGGACTTTGATGGGTTCACTTTTCCCCTCAATCACATCATCATTGATGACGATTTCATGCACGTCCTGCATATCAGGAAGATCAAACATGGAATCCAGCAAAACAGCCTCCATAATGGACCGCAAACCGCGGGCGCCGGTTTTGCGCTTGTTGGCCTTTTTGGCAATGGCGATCAGGGCGGATTCCGTGAAGGTCAGGGCCACGTTTTCCATTTTATACAGTTCCTGATACTGCTTCACCAGGGCATTTTTGGGCTCGGTGAGAATCTGAATCAGGGCCTTTTCGTCCAAATCTTCCAAGGTGGCAATGACGGGCATACGGCCAATAAATTCGGGTATTAAGCCATATTTGACCAAATCCTCGGGCTCTACCTCTTTCATAACGTCGCCTGTACGGCGTTCGTCAGGGGCGCGAACGTCGGATCCAAAGCCAATGCCCGATCCCTTGCCCCGCTGGGCTATGATTTTTTCCAGTCCCGAAAAGGCCCCCCCGCAGATAAAGAGAATGTTGGAGGTATCCACCTGCAAAAATTCCTGTTGCGGGTGTTTGCGTCCCCCTTGGGGGGGAACAGAGGCCACGGTGCCTTCCATCAATTTTAATAGGGCCTGCTGCACGCCTTCACCAGACACGTCGCGGGTGATGGAAGGGTTGTCGGATTTACGGGATATTTTATCCACCTCGTCAATATACACAATCCCCCGCTGGGCCCGTTCGATATTATAATCGGCGGCCTGAAGCAGTTTCAGCACGATGTTTTCCACATCCTCCCCCACATAACCGGCTTCGGTTAGGGTTGTGGCATCGGCCATGGTAAAGGGCACATCAATAATTCGCGCCAGCGTTTGGGCCAGCAGGGTTTTTCCGCACCCCGTGGGCCCAATCAGCATGATGTTGGATTTGGCCAGCTCAACGTCGCTTTGGGATCCGGCGTGGCTGATGCGTTTGTAGTGGTTATGAACGGCCACGGACAAAACCCGCTTGGCCCGCGCCTGACCGATAACGTAATCATCCAAAACCCCCTGAATTTCACGGGGGGAGGGAACGCCGCCATCCTTGCTTTTCAACAAGGGCACGCCCGCCTCTTCGCGGATAATGTCCGTACACAGATCCACGCATTCATTGCAAATGAACACATTGGGGCCGGCAATGAGTTTTTTTACCTCGTGCTGGCTCTTGCCACAGAACGAGCAATAGAGGGTTTCTTTGCCTTCGGTTTTTTTCGACATAACAGAATGCGTCCTCGTTTTTTCTTCTTATACCCTAACACGAATCTGTTTAGCAAAACCTTAAATGGGGTTTGGGGAAAGTTTTTTCATGGGGTAAGCCCATACCCCATGATTATCCCCGCCGCAGGGCTTTGTATTTCAGGCGGTGGGGGGCCAGCAGGTCCTCGCCCAGGCGGGCTTTGGCGGCCTCAACATAACGGGCGGAGTTGCCAGTGTGGAAACGCAGCACCGAATCCACCTCGGAGGCCAAAATAGGAGTGGCAATGCGGTACAAAAACCAGCGGTCGGGGGAAATGAGCAGG
>JBJTVN010000095.1:0-3051 GCA_046081225.1 Alphaproteobacteria bacterium | reverse complement strand
GGTTTGAATTTTTTGTTTATAACGTTCATCGCTATGATACTGTTTAGCAGAGTAACCACCAGACAATCGATCCGCACTTTTGATGATCTTCAAAACACTCTGAATCCATTCAAAGGGTTTCACAAGACTTTCGGATTGTGCATTGCCGCGCATGGCTTCGGACAAAAACAAGGTATTTGGTTTTGTCTGTTGCTGCCATCCCTCTTTGGGCCCCTTGATTAAGACATCATTGAGAGACCAATCATAGGGGTCCTCGGGGTCCTTTTCTAGGTCATAATAGCGTTCAAAAACAGTGGAAAGCTTTGCACGCGGCCTATTGGCGCGGGTAAACAACCACTCACCCCCCACCCGTTCCTGCGTGAGCGCGAAACCGTATTGATACAAAGCGCCGTCATGAACAAAAATCGCCTCAAACATCGAGGGTTGTTCCCGCAAGTCCGCATCAAACTTAAAGGGTTTAACCCAGTCTATGGGTTCATATTGTTCTGACCTTGCCGACTTCAAAACAAAATCCCTGAAAACATCGATGGCCTGAACAAACGTCGTTTTTCCCCCACCGTTGGGGCCAAAGATGCTGGCCACCTTTAAAAGTTTGGGGGCAAAGGTGTTGCCACTTTCAAAACACATGTCCTCTGTGCTTTTTTTGTTGGTGGCGACCATGGAAAAGGTTTGCTCTTCCCCGATGGATTTAAAATTTTTGATTTTAAAGCTGATCAGCATGGGTTTGGCCCTACCCTAAGTCATTTTTTTGGAAAAAACGGCAATAATCTCTCTTTTCTACTGCTTTGGTTTTAAGAAACCGTTACAAAAAGCGCAATGACTTTTGTTTCCCGCCATGGGACAGGCCCAAATATCCCCCCTAACCCGCCTCATGATGGCGCAGCAGGGCGGCTTTTCGGGTGGTGTTGTGGTCTGTGGTCAGGCGGCGCACGGTGCCTGTTTTGGACCGCATGATGATGGAATGGGTTCGGATGCCGCCGGCAATGCGCTTGACCCCTGTTAACAGGGGGCCGTCCGTGACGCCTGTGGCGGCGAACATCACATCATCGCTGGGCACCAGATCCCGCAGGCCATACACCCGATCAAAATCCTGAACACCCCAACGCACGGCGCGTTGTTTTTCGTCTTCGCTGCGAAACAACAGGCGCCCCTGAAGGGTGCCGCCCAAACAGGACAGGGCAGCGGCGGCCAAAACCCCCTCCGGCGCCCCCCCTGTGCCTATGTAAACGTCAATGGAGCTTTCGGGTTGCGCCGTGGCAATCACCGCGCTGACATCCCCATCCTGAATTAAAATAATCCGGCACCCCAGCGCCCGCACCTGGGCAATCTGATCCGCATGACGGGGACGGTTCAACAGGCACACCACCAAATCCTGCAGAGGGATACCCTTGGCCTCCGCCACATTGTTCAGGTTGGTGGATAGGCTGTTTTTCAAAGACAAAGCCTCCGCCGGAACATCGGGGCCTGCCGCTAGTTTTTCCATATACACATCGGGGGCGGCCAAAAAGCCCCCTTGGGGGGCCAGCGCAATGACGGTCATGGCGTTGAAATTGCCCTGGGCGGTCAAGGTCGTGCCCTCCAGCGGGTCCAGCGCAATGTCCACGGGGGTGCCGCCCAGGCCCACTTTTTCGCCAATGTACAGCATGGGGGCTTCGTCGCGTTCGCCTTCGCCAATGACCACGGTGCCATCAATGGGCATGGTGTTCAGGGCGGCCCGCATGGCCGCCACGGCGGCGGCATCGGCGGCTTTTTCATCCCCGCGCCCCACCCATCGGGCAGAGGCTAAGGCCGCGTATTCAGTGGCCCGAACGGGCTCTAATGTCAAAAAACGGTCCATGATCCCGCTCCTTGTTTAGTGAAAAATCTTGGCAGAATAGGGACTATCCAAAGAAAACGACGGGATGTCCACCGTAAACAGATTGCCATCCAAATCCATCATGCTGTAATAGCCCCCCATCATGCCCGAAGGGGTTTTCAGCGGGGCGCCGCTGACATATTCAAAGCTCTCCCCCGCGGGAATGACGGGCTGTTGTCCCACGACGCCAGGGCCAGAGATTTCCTCCATATGGCCCGTTTCATCCACAATACGCCAAAAGCGATTGCACAATTTCACGGGTCTGGATCGCCCATTTTCAATGGCGATGCGATAAAGCCACACAAACGTGTGCTCTTCGGGATCGGAATGATCGTCGGAATAGGTCAAATCAACGGAAACCGTGATATCGTCCGTGGTTTTTCGGTACATCATGACACCTGAGTCTGTTTCACAAGAGAGCAACCTTACCACAGGCATACCCCATTAGGAAAGACGGAAAGCGGCAAATCATCGCCCCCTAAACATGAATTGGCTTGGCAAAACAGGCAAGGGCGGCCTCTTTCACGGCCTCGTTCAACGTCGGGTGGGCATGACAGGTGCGGGCGATGTCTTCGCTGGAGGCCCCGAATTCCATGGCCAAGGCCAGCTCCGCAATCATCGTGCCCGCATCGGGTCCCAAAATATGGGCCCCCAGCAGACGATCATGATCTTTGTGGGCCAGCAATTTCACAAACCCCGTGGGATTGCCCGTGGCTTTGGCCCGCGAGTTGGCGGCAAAAGGGAATTTCCCAACGGTGTAGGGGATGCCTTTGGCTTTCAGTTCGTCCTCGGTATAGCCCACCGTGGCGGCTTCAGGCCACGTGTACACCACCCCTGGAATGGCGTGGTAATTGACGTGGGGTTTTTGGCCGGCCAGCGTTTCAACGCAGGCCACGCCTTCCTCTTCGGCTTTGTGGGCCAGCATGGGGCCGGCGATAACGTCCCCGATGGCGTAAATGTTGGGCACAGCGGTGGCAAAATGGCCATTGACGGGAACCCGCCCCCGATCATCTGTGGTCAAGCCCACGGCAGACAGATTCAGCCCATCCGTATAGGCCCGCCGCCCAACGGCAATCAACACCACATCCACCACCAGCGTTTCCCCAGAATCCAGGGTGATTTTGGCATGTTTTCCTGTGTTTTCGATGCCCTGAACGGCGGTCTTGGTTTTCAGAATCAGGCCCTGTTTGCTCAGG
>JBJTVN010000094.1:0-1675 GCA_046081225.1 Alphaproteobacteria bacterium | reverse complement strand
GCGCTCGCTATCGCTCGCTGGGCCGGAATGACGAAGAATCCTTAGGTTTTGGCAGAAATGAACACCCCTGAACACCCCACCGCTTTCATTGACGAGATCCCTTTCGTTTTGATAGGGTGGGCCAACGATCTTGAAGATACCCTTCATCCAAGGACCCCCCCATGAGTGATTTGCTGGCCATCAGCACGGACGGGCTGAGTTCCCCGTCTATAGAATTGAAAATTCCTGACAATCAGCAGGGCACCCACCCCTATGGGTGGGGGTTCAGTTGGTATCCCAACGATCATCAGGCGGCTTTGGTGATGAAGGACCCGCTGGCCCGCAATACCAACATTTTGATGGACACCATGTCGGATTGGTCCACCTTTCGCTCTACGGTGTTTTTGGGCAAGGTGCGTGGGGCGGCCAAGGGCTACACCCACCACGAAACCCAGCCCTTTTCCCGCAGTTTTGCCGGCAAAGACTGGCTGTTCATGCACAAAGGCAATTTAGACAAAACGGCCTTGGCGGCCCTGCAAACCAACAAATCCCGCTTTTTGGAACCCGTGGGAAAGACGGATTCGGAATTGGCCTTTTGTTTGTTGTTAAACTGGTTGTTTGAAACACGATCCACCATTGTTGAGGATGGCATGGATCAAAAAGCCAGAAAACTGTCGGATTGCTCCCCCGAATTGATCTTGGGTTGGTTTGCCAAGTTTGATCCCCTAGGTGAGGCCGATATGATGATCACGGATGGGGTCAGTTTGGTGTGTTTCCATGGGCGGGGGTCAGGGCATGGCATGTATTACACCCGCACACGTCCGCCGTCGGATGCCCTGCGGTTTGATTCGGAAGTGGCGGCGTTGTCCTTTCCCGATCCCAGAGATACCTACCGCACGGCCCTGATTGTCAGCACCATTCCCTTTGCCCAGGGGGAATGGACTCAAATGCAGCCCGGGCAAATGATCATCGTGCGGCGGGGCATGCTGGTGTGGGATTCCCAGCCAGAGAATCAGGCGGCCCGTCTCTTCACCCCCCCGCCCAGACCCCTGCAGGTGCCCCAGTTTCAAACGCCCACCCTGTCGGGGCATGAATCCATTTTAAACGTCCGCGCCATCACAAAGACCCAAGAGGGCCGGCCTCTGTCTTACCGCGCCTATGATCTCAAGCACACCACCACCTATCGCTACGAAGAGCCTGTGCAGCACAGCACCCACGTTTTTCGTTTGCACCCTGTGGAGGATTCTTTCCAAGAGGTCCTAACCGCCAAATTCGTCGCCAACATCGACGGGGAAGAAATCCGTTATGATGACGTTTTTGGCAATGCGTCCCTGTATTACAGCATCAACAAACCCTATAGCACCTTAACCATCGAGAGCCAGAGTCGGGTGAAACTGTATGCCTCCCCCCCCGACGATCATACCCTGTCACGGCGCCAGACGCAGATTCCTTTGGTGTGGATGCCTTGGCAGCGCCAGATGATGATGCCGTATTTGTTGCCCCAAGAATTGCCAGAAACCCAGCTGGATGAACTCACCGCCTATGCCATGAGTTTTGTGGAACGCAATGACGGCAACCTGATGCATGTTCTGAAGGACATTAACCTGAGCATTTACCGCGATTATGAATATGTTCAGGGAACAACATCCCTCAGCACCACCCCCTTTGATGTGTACACTACGCGTCGGGGGGTGTG
>JBJTVN010000093.1:0-6753 GCA_046081225.1 Alphaproteobacteria bacterium | reverse complement strand
TTTCATAAAATTCCCGACTGCCCGGCAGCATTTTCAGGTCTGTGACGCAGTGACCCGTCCCACACAATGGGGCACTGATGAGTACGACAGAGCATTTCCAATCACACATATTCACCGGCACAATGGGGGGGACTTTGGGGGATGGTGTATAGGCCGGCGGCCCCTGCAGCCCCAACAAACTTGTGGCCGCATTGGCTTTTTCAGCAACAGCCCCCACCGCCCCCGACAGGCCCATCATCAGCAAAAACAGGATCAGCCTGCGCATGGTTACTCCTGAGTGTTATAAGCGCCATAGGCAGGGGCCCCTCCTGCAATCAAATCCCCCATGCTGGCACAGGCATTTTGGAAAATCACCTGTTCGGTATTCATGTTGGCCATGACCAGAGTGTACATGGACAGCCCGATCAGGACGTTGAGTTGGCTGGACACCGCCTTCTCAGCCACAGAAGAGGCCGATTGTAATGTGTTAATAGAGGGGCACAGCTCTTTGCCGCCTTTGGTTTTATACATGGTTGTTTGGTCGCATCGTTTTGGATTGCTGGTGCCCAAAAACATTTCCTGCATCAGTTTTGCCGGTCCCTGTTGTTGGCTGATGGCCATGGCGGCGCAGCGGGATTTTAACTCAGCCAGAAAAAAACGTCTGTTTTCATTTTCCATCTTTTGGCAATTAGCGGCGCTTGTGGCCACTTTGGGATTGCATCTGAGCATGGCTTTTAAAAATTTAGCCAATTCCGCTGTTGAGGGATTGAGGAGTTCCCCTGTTTGGGGGCGGGGGGTGCTGGGCGGCGTGTTTGAACCCGCCAGCGGGGTGTCTTTGGATAAAGCGCCGGTTTTGGGGGTATCCTTAGCCTTAGGACCTGGGCCGAATCGATTGCCCGCCTCAAAGGCGTTGGCGGAAAATACAAGGTATCCTAAAGCCGTGTCGTCCAAAATAGGTAAAACAGTAAAGCCCAATAGGGTTGTTAAATTTTTGACAATTCTTAAACCTTTGGACTCGGTGGTATCATCCGTCAGCAATCCCCCCTTGGCAATGGCAGCAAACAGAATGTTTTGCTGCATACCATTGATAAATTTCAATAATTTTTGGGCATTAAATTTACCGCTGAACAAGTCTGTCACCAAATTGGCAAAACTCAGGGCGGCCCCCACGTATCCCAAGTTTTTTTGGAAATTGGCGTCACCGATGTTGATGCCGTAGTTTTTCAAGGTGCCCAAAACCCCTGTGACGACATTAAAGCCCGAACTGGCACAATCGATGGCATTCCCACAGTTTTGCAGGTTTTGAAAGTTGTAAAACGTTCTGGCTGAATCTCTCGCCAATTTCACAGCAAAATCGGTAAAGTTAGCAAAGTCGCCCAAGGGATCGGATGGTTTCTTCTTCTTCTGACTCTCCAAGCTCTCCCTGTTTTTTGTAAAAACATCATCAAGAGTTGATCCGTATTTGCTAGCGGGCGGCTTAGTCGCCCCTTCCGTCGGAACAGGCAGATTTTCGTATTTATAGCCGAATTTTTTAAAGAAAGATTTTTCAAAAGGGGATTTGCCTGTTCCGGCGGGCGGAGTCCCCCCTCCCGCCGGAACAGAAGGTAACGCCCTCGGTGCTGTGGCTGTGGGGGCTTTGGTGGCGGGTGTGGTGGCTGTGGTGGTGGGTGTGGTGGGGGCTGTGGGGGTGGCTGTGGCTGTGGTGTCGCGAGCATCTTTGAGATGGTTATAAGCCAGTGAATTTTCCGTATAGGCCGCATACAACGAACTGGTAAATTCAATCAAAATTGTATCGGTGGTGGGGACGTCTTCTGCTCCTTCCGGGGGTTGGTATTTGATAGAGGACAGAATTTTAGTCAGGGTTGCATTGGTCGCTGTTTGGGCATTGTTCAGTTCAAGAAGTTTGATATTGAGGTTAGCCAATGCGATGAGTTGGCCTTTCAAAAGTCCTTGCGCCACTGTATCCGACACCATCACCACGGGCACGACCGCCGAGGCGCTGTAAAGCGGCGTCAGCACCAGCTGGGCCACGATGACATAGCATAAAGCTTTGCGGAAAAGGGAAACCATAGACAACGCCCCCGAAATTTTTAAGAGTTTATTTAAAATTTATCACATTCTAGGAATCGCTGTCAAGGTAGATGTTCAGCCATTCGGATTGATAATTTTGCATTAACCGCTCTGCCATGGCGCGGGAGGGTTCATCGGAATAATAAATCCGCATCAACCGCCCCAGCGCGGACAGGTCCGTATCCAGAATGATGGATTCCCCGCTGGCCCGTTTCATCAACACAGAGCGTTTCAGTTTCTTGGCGGCGGGCAGTTTGCCGCTGATGTACAGCCATTCCCGCTCGGTCAATCCCCAATCCTGATATTCCCGCGCTTGGCCCTGGGGGTTGGGGAAGAAAAAGGTGGTTTGGGCCTGGCCACGGATGGCCTCGCCCAGGCCGGCTTGGGTGATGGCCTCGGGCCGCTGAAACGCCGAAATGACGGCACCGCGCCGTTTTCGATATTCCTGCAGCATCTGTAAAAAATAGTTCCGGAAAATGGGGTGTTTGACCACGGGTTCCGTTTCATCAATGAAAATCAGGGCAGGGGCCTTCAGCTCGGAAATCGTATCCTGAATCCGGTGCATCAAATACAAAATCACCGCCCGCGCCAAATCATCGTGTTCGTACAATCGCGTAAAATCCAGCGCCACAATGCGGGATGTTTTTAAATCCAGCGTGTCCTTTTTGGCGTTAAAAATTTTCCCATAAACGGCGGGGTCCACCCATTTGTTCAGATTTTTGCGCAGCATGCCGCCTTTGCTGTACACCGCATCATAAATGTTGGCCAGCGACCGCCGTTCATAGGGCAGGCCTGGGGTTTCATAGGCGGCCTCGATGGAAAACCCAATTTCCTCGATGGCATCGGCATCCTGACAATCCGACAAAGCCTGAAGAAAAGCCCTGAGGAAGGATCGGTTGGACGGATTATCCTTCAGCTGGAACGGATTCATGGACGATTGAATGCCGGGGATGTTGGACCCCTCAAAAGTGATGTAACTGCCCGAGGCCGCGCAGGTAAACAAATAGCCCCCGCCGTGACGGTCCACCATATAATAGCGCAAATCCTCGTGCCGCATGGCCATACCCGCCAGAAAGTTGATCAGCGTGGTTTTTCCGCCCCCTGTGGGGCCGATGCTGACGGCGTGGGCCACGGCGGCCTTTTCCGGTGAGATATGAAACTGAAAGGCGTACGGTGTGCCGGAAATGGTCCGAAAGTTGGCAATGGCCCCCTGTCCCCAGTCCGATGACGTTAATCCCGGAGATGGCCGTTCAAACGTCAAATGCGTGGCAATGTTTTTGGAAAACAGTTTGTATGGGCGCGGCCATAATTTGAAACTGGGGAATTGCAAGAACCAGCTGGCTTGGGCCACGGCGCCCTCGCGCACCACCGAGATACCGTAGGTGCTGGCGATGCGTTTGACTTCGGCCTCGGTGGCCTCCATTTCCTCCACCGTTTTGCCATAGCAAAACACCATCATCATGTACTGCGACAATACGTTGGTGCCGCCGGTGTTGCCCTCCACCGCATCCAGTGCCGTTTCAAATTGGGCGGCGGTGCCTGGGCTGAATCG
Source organism: Alphaproteobacteria bacterium (assembly GCA_046081225.1). Lineage (GTDB taxonomy): Bacteria > Pseudomonadota > Alphaproteobacteria > JAJTHO01 > CANGYM01 > CANGYM01. The sequence continues at coordinate 3,152 of JBJTVN010000093.1, read as the reverse complement.
CTGGGCCAAAGAGAGCTTGTATTGGTGGGTGATGTGAATGGCGGCTTTGGTTTTGGTCCAGGGCTCGATGACGTGGGACACAATGATTTCCCCGTGCACGCTGTTGAGGGAATTAACATAGGCCTCGTAGGTAAAATCCCCCAGCGCCCGCAATCCCACACAACAGCAATGCAGGGTTTTGTGACCCGATCGAAACAAAATCCCCCCATCATCCCCCCCAAATTCCACCTGATCCCCGCAAATGGCATCGGATGCCCCATCTCCCACCCCCCCGGGCACGGGTTGGGAAATGGGGCTGACAATGCGGGAAAACACATACAGGGGCCGCATCCTCACATCGGGATCACCTTGTTTCATGACCACGGGGCCATATTTGTGCAAAATGTTTTGGGTGATATCGACAACAGAATTTAATTTTTTTTGGGACGTTTGGTCTTTGTCGGGCAAAGAAAACACCACAAACTGGCGGTTGCTATAGGCGCGGGCAAAGGTTCCGTTCCAGCGTCTGGCAATTTCCTGCAAAACAGGGTTGCTGTGGGTTGTGGGGGGGGCCACGTCCACCCGTTCGCGGATGGTAAAGGCCCGAATGCTGACGTGATAATCCTGCAGGGCGTCAATCCAATCCTTGCGCGCCAGCAACAGCATTTCCCGATCATGATCGCTCATGAACGTATCATCAAAGCCCATCATTTCCACGCATTGCACCAGATCCCCGTTTTTACAGGCAATGGTTCTGCCATCGCTCAGCATCTTTTCAAAGGGCAGCACATCCGCCAGACGGTCCTCTCTGGGATAGGGCAGCAGGACACGCGCCGTGCTGGGTATGGCAATCACCGCAAAGGCCACCCCCGCCGCAATGACGCCCAGCAGGGTTAACAGCACAGAGACCAAGCTGAAATGTTCAGAAAACGCCGCCAAAACCTCGGGCGATAAAGACTCAGGGAACATATTTGCGGATTCCGTGCTTTCCCTTGATCAAATTGCGTGTGGGTCGCTTGCTATAGGCCCATGCGGGCACCAGCGTGGCCATATGGGGCTCTCGCGCCCCTTGGGCCGCCAAAACCATATGAAAAGCAATCAGGGAAATGATGATCAACAGCGGGCTGACTTTAAATAATCCCCACGCATACACAATGCCCAAGGCATGCAGGCCCATGTTGATAATGGCCGGCATCATGGGGGCCCAAAACAGAGTGGCCGGACTGGCAACAGCACGCATGACTTTTTCCGGCATGGGAGACCCTTCCTAATAACACCCCCAGAGTTTAGGGTTATTTTGTTAAATAATTCACAATGGCCCCAGCAGAGGTGATAATCGCCAATCCCGCCGTTAACACAAACAACCACCGGAACGGAAATTTCCCAAACAGCCCCATAATCCCCAGCGCTGCCGCCGCCACCCCGCCCAGACCGAACAGGACCTCGCGGGTATCCAAAAACAGCTGTTGTCCCGTGTCACCAATGACGTTGGCTGCCACCGCATATGTGTTCACCACACCTTTGTTGGGCTTGATAACACCGTTATAAAGCCATTCGCACATGGCGGGAACCATGGTGGCGATGACCAGCGCGGCCATGACGGTAAACAACCAGCCCCAGGGCATCTGCCCCCCATACATGGCCCGAATGCCGATGCCCAGCATGGCCAGCGTGCCCAGGGCATAGATGATGGGTTTGGAACTGTTGATGATCTCGCTGCCTTTGATCACAGCCTCAGAAAACGGATTGCTGGCCCCTGTTTCCACGCCGCAGGCGGCAGGGCCTGTGGCCCCTGCGGGAAGGACAGCACCTGTTGCCTTGTTGGCAGCCAAAGCCTGTCCCCCCAGCCCCATGACCATCAAAACCATCGCAAAAATCATCACCCGCGGGGCCATAGAGAGGGGTTCCTATTTTGTTTTTGTAACCGTAAAGTTCATGGGTTCTAAATCTTCGCTGATGCTGGCGCTGGGATTGGCAAACTTATCCCCGCCAACGTTGTCGCCCCCCATAACCCCCACAACATCGGCCAGTTGCGCGGTAAAGGCAAAGCCACCCAAAATGGCCATCATCCAACCCCAGCGAAACCGACCTGATAAAAACGACACGGCGGCCACACCAAAGGCCCCAAAGGCCCCCACGCCGTACAGAACTTTTTTCAGGCTGACGGCCACAGTATCGCTGAATTTTTCGGTGGTTTTGAACAGGCCGGCACCGTTGGCTTTATAGCCGTCGTAGGCCCTGTATTGCTCTTGGACGGATCCATAAAAATCGGGCATGATGGATAAAAACGCCAAAGATCCAATATACGCAAAAAAGTATCCCCATGGCCAGCGTCCCATCAGGGCCATCACAATCAACCCAATGGCCCCCAATCCGGCCAGACCAAAGGCCACCCCACCCATATTATCCGCCATGCTGTTGGCGGAACCCTCTAATTTCGCGATGGGGGATTTGGGTATGGCTGCGTCGGCGTCCTGTGCCCCCAAAAACAGCAGGGCGAATACCAAAACCCCCCACCGCAGCCCGTCGCCCAGACGTTGGAAAAAACGGGGGGCGGGGGACATGGTGGGGGACTCCTTTGGGTTTGGTGTGGGGTTGGGGTGAAGGGGTTTGTTTAGCTGCCAGAACTTGTTTCAAGATTTTGTAAATTGCCTCCACCTGCCAAGTTGTCAACGGCTACATTGTACAGACCAATCAGCGCCAAACCGCCAATCAGTCCAAAGAACCATCCCCATTGAAAGCGGCCAAAGAACGCCAAGGCACCCAAGGCCACGGCCCCTAATCCACCGATTCCGTAGGAAATGGTTCGGCTGGCATTGGTGGCATCTCCGACGACACCAGAAACCTCTTTGGTGATATTCTGTGCCTGAAGCTGTCCACTGCCCCAATTGACTCTACCTTGGGAAAACGCCGGCGGTGAAAAGGCCATAAAAACAACAAACATAAGGGTGAAAAGGGTTAAGAAAGATTTCATAAGAGTGTCTCCGTTGATGTTAAAAGGTTAAAAGGTTAAAGGTTTGTTTTTGTTGATGTCGTCGTTTTGAGGGTGTTGGTTATGCTGTGCATCAAAAGGTCTCCCCCGTAAAGGCGGTGACACCTTTGCCATAAAGGCCCACCAGCATCAGTCCCCCCATCAATCCCCACATCCAGTTCCAGTTAAACCGGCCAAAAAA
>JBJTVN010000092.1:0-8627 GCA_046081225.1 Alphaproteobacteria bacterium | reverse complement strand
CATCCAGCTTTCAGGGGTTAGGGCTTTTTGGAAAGCCATTTTTTTTCACCTTATTTCGTTTTTATCCTTTTGGCTAGGGGGTGAACTGATATCGCAGGGCTGTTTATTGCTGAGGATAAAGACAGGAAAAGGCGGGGCGGGGCAATCGGAGGACGGAGGACGGAGGACAGAGGACCGAGGACAGAAAAAAATTTTCCGTCTTCTGTCCTCCGTCCTCTGATATCCGTCCCCCCGCCCCGTTCTTTCCCATCCCTTTGTTAGAAATGAACCCTCTGTCACCTGTCACCCCTCACCCGTTTATCACCCGCCCCCCCATGACCCCACGGGTTTCCCGTAATACGGTGATGATGTGCTTTTGGTGCTCGGCGGTGATGGGGGTGTGGTGGCTGAGTTGCCGCGCCAGATCCCACAGGGCGGTGGCCCCCATGTTGGCCGCCACGCCTTTGATGGCGTGCAGGGTGTCCTGTTGGGCTTTGGCGCTTTGTGTGGCCAGAGCGCGTAGCGGGGTTTCATAATCCGCCGCCAGAAAATCATTGACCAGCGCCCGCAGCATCTCTGGCCCAATATCTTGTAACAACGCATCAAAACGGGTCCCGTCCAGCAGGGGGAAAGACGACATCATAACGCCACCGCCATGGGTTTGCTTTCGTCCTCAGCTCTGCGGCAGACGAACAGAAAGGTGTTATCATCCGGACCCTGATGGGGGCGCGTGATGTTCAGATGGGCTTTGATCAGATCCAGAAAAAATTCCGGCGTGCTTTGCTGGGCTAGGGTATTCATGGAGGCCTCTGTTAACGGATTTTCGCATAAATTAGGATGCAACAGACCGTCGCTATAGGCAAAAAAACACCCCCCCTCTGGCAGGGGGACGGTGATGGCTTCGAACGGTGTGTCTTCCACAATCCCCAGCGGCAGGCTTTGGGTGGTGGCGATATGGGTGCAATCTCCCTGATCGTCCCACACAATCAATTGGGGATGGGCCGCAGAGGTATAGGTCAGGGTGTTGTGCTGTGTATCCAAAACCATCAAAATCATGGTGGCAAAATGTCCCAGCGGGATATAGGCTTTTAAGGCTTTGTTGATTTTGGCCAGATACGCATCGGGCTGTTCGGTGATTAACATGGGATTATGACCCATATAGGCCTGTAACCATACCGTATGCAGCGCCGCATGAACCCCATGCCCGCTGAAATCCACCAGCGACATCAGGACACGATGATCATCCAGCGGGGAAAGGCCCCACATATCGCCGCCCAGTTCGGTGCAGGGGTGGCAGTATCCCTCCACCATCAGGCCATAGCGTTCGTTGATGCCCTGAATGTGATCCGGTGCAGGTAACAAGGCACGCTGAATATCATAGGCGCGGCGCAATTCCTGCGCCACGCGTTTTTGATAGCGCATCAAATCCTGCATCAACCCCTGATGCCCCAAGTGGATGGACACACGGGCCAGCAATTCCCCTTTGTGCACGGGTTTGGTGATTAAATCCGTGGCGCCGGCCTCAAAGGCCGCCACACGGTCCTGCGTGCTGTCCATCTGGGTGATGACCAGAATGGGCACATCATCATGGGTATGATCCTGTCGAATGATGCGGCAGACCTCAAACCCGCTTAAATGGGGCATATGTAAATCCAGTAGAATCAGGTCGGGACGGTGCTTTTTTTTCATCTCCAAGGCCTCGATGCCATCGGCGGCCTCAAAAATATGGCTATACCCTTTGGTGCTGAGCAAAGCACGGATCAAATGACGGTTCACCCTGTCATCATCCACAATCAAAATGCGGGCGTTGTGATAATGGCGCAGGGGTTGCATTATGCGGCCTCTTTCCAACAAAAGCCCATTTTGATGGCCTTGATCGTGGGATCAAAGGTTACATCACGGGCCAACTGACGCATCAAACGCAATCCATGGCTTCTGTGGGGGATATCCTCTGTGGGCAGAGAAACGGGTTTTTCGCCAAAATCTTTGACGACGATTTCCAGAATCTCATCCATAATTTCCCATGTCACATACACGGGGCGGGATCCCAGGGTGGGATTGTTCAAACGGGATTCAACCTCTTTGGTGATGCCGCTGCGGTGGATATCATCAATTTCCAGATTGCCGTGCAGGGCGGCGTTATACAGGGCCTCGTGCAGGCAGACCCTGACGGCAAAACGGGTATCCTGATCCATGGTTTGGGGCAAAGCAGACAGCACTTGCGCGGCGCAGTCTCCCCCTAAAATGGCATGGGTTGAAAAGGCAAACACCATAAAGCCACACCTTTGGATGGTTCCTTAGGGGTTTAGCCAACCACTTTGAACAGCTGATCGAATTTGGCAATATCCAAAATCCGCAGCACGTCGCCTTTGGCATTGGTCAGGGATAGGGCCAACTTTTGCTTGATGCACGCATCCCGCAGCAGCAGCAGCATACCCAACCCCCCCGAATCAATAAAGTCCAGATGTTCCAAATCCACGGCGCAGGCTGTGCAGCCATCTGCCGTTTGTAAATCATCCAGAATGGCACGAAATTGATCGTGATCCATGGCGGTAAAATGACCGCTGAGCGTGATTTTTTTGGTGTTGTTTTGTGTTGTCACTTCGACTTTTGTCATGGTCCACCTCGGTTAAAAAAGTTCTATATCTTCACCACTGAAGGTTTGGTTTTCTTTTTTGTTCAGCCCCACCAAATCCTTCAGAGAGCTGTCCTGTCCACGGGTTAAAAAAGCCCGCAGGCGTTTTTCGCGGCTTTCCTCCAGTGATAACGCCGCAATGCCTTGGTTCAGGGCTTGATAGGCCTCTTGTTCTGCCCCCTGCTTATCCACGCCCCCATCGAGTAGGGTTTCCAGAGAGTGGGATTGCAGCGTGTTTCTCTTGGCAAAGGCCCGCATGGTGTCCGTGACGTACTCCAGCGCCTGCTTGGCGCGGTCCTGAACCTGAAAATTGGATACCAGCTTGCTGATTTCTTTGCATTTTATGGTGTTTTCCATAACGTTGCTGACAGTTTCGGAAAAATACTGGCTTTGCTTGACCAGATTTTTGGTGATGCGTTCGGTTTTTTCCTGCAGAATCATCTGCGGAATCATGTCTTTGTTGGCCAGACGCATCATGATTTTGTGGGATTCTGTCATACCTTGGCGGATGGTGTTGATTTCCGCGCCCAGATTGTGGGCAAAGCCATTGATCCCCTCGGCCAGTTCGCGCAGTTCGTCTGACACCACCTTAAACGTGCTGCCTTCGGATCCTGAGCGCACAGCCTCGATGGTGGCGTTGATGGCCACCATGTTGGTGCGGGAATTCAGGACACCGATTTTGTTGACCATGGCCTCCACACGTTCCATTTGCGCCATGACGTTGCCCAAAACGAACACCAGATTCATGGCCTCTTTGGAATAAAAAATATTCAGATCAATAATTTCTGAGAATGTTCGCGTCACAAAGTCATTGAATTCATCCAGATTCATGTCTTTGTCTTCCACCTGGATGGAATTGGCCTGTTTGACGACCTGTTCCAAAAAATTCCCCTGCGCGGTGTTGATTTTGGAAATTTCCAGAAAATTGCCCACCATGCGGCTGATCTCGTCTTCCAGATGGTTGGACAACGATTCCACATCTTGGGACAAATTCTGTAAAATAACAGATTCCAAATCGCTGCCGGCGGCAACACAGTTCAGAATATCGCTGTGCTGCTGGCCATCCGAAGCCTTTGGAAACCTTCGGTTAAGGGGTTGCAGGGCGGGGTTCATGATCCAGCCTCGCAAAATTTCATGATTTTGGGGGCCAGATCGTTCAGGGGCAATTCCTGACACACCCCGCCCGCGGCCATGGCCGCTTTGGGCATGCCATAAATGACGCACGTTGCCTGATTTTGTCCCAAAGTCTGGGCCCCTTTATCGCGCATGGCCTTCAGACCCATGGCCCCGTCGGTGCCCATACCTGTCAGAATAATCCCGATGGCCTTGGGGCCAAAGGTCTCTGCCACGGATTGAAACATCACATCCACGGATGGACGGTGGCTGTTGACCTTTTCGGTGTCCAGCAATACCGCGATGGTGTCGTGTTTTGTTTTCTTGACCACCAGATGACGGCCCCCAGGGGCAATATAGACATGATTGGGCTGCAAACGCTCGCCGTCTTTGGCCTCTACCACTGTCAGGGGCAACAGGGCGTTTAGGCGTTTGGCCAAACTTTCGGTAAAATGGGGGGGCATATGTTGGGTCACCAAAATGGGGGGCATGGTGACAGGCAAGTTTTTAAAAATGGCTTCCAGTGCCTCTACCCCGCCGGTGGATGACCCGATGGCCACAATTATATCCTGTTTAAATTTGATGGGGCTTACGGTGCGCGTGGGCGCTTTGTTGCGCTGGATATTCAGGTTGGCTTTGGCGGCGTTTTTGACCTTTTCCCGAATCACATCCGCCATGTTTTCGATTTCTTTAAATGCGAAGTTCGACGGTTTGGTGATAAAATCCACCGCCCCCAGCGCCAAAGACCGCAAGGTCACATCCGCAGATTCCGTGGTTTTGCTGGAAATCATCACCACGGGCATGGGTTTTAACCACATAATTTTTTCCAAAAAAGACACCCCATCCATATGGGGCATTTCCACATCCAGGGTCAAAACGTCCGGATTCAGGGCGTTCATCATCTCTTTGGCTTCGATGGGGTCATTGGCCGCCCCCACAACCTGCAGGGCGGGATCGGCCTGCAGAATTTCCGTTAACAGCTTGCGAATGAATACGGAATCATCGACAATTAAAACTTTGATGGGGGGCATGGGATCACCTAAAACAATTCAATTTCACAATCTTTGGGTTTAAAGGTCCGTTGGTAGCGTGTTTCCTGCTTGATCACCTCTTGGGTTTCTCCGTCCACGGGCACCTTTTTTTCGATGACAACGCCGGTAGCGGGAAAGTAAAACAAGCGGCGGGCACAGCGATCCCCCAGACTTTTTTGAACAACGCGCAAATTTTCAGACAGGATATAATCATGGATAAAGGCGATGTTTTTATCCCCCACCCCCATGATATCCCCCATAATTTGCCCGCCGCCAAAAATTTTAACCTCCAGATCTGTGCGTTTGCGCCCCAGCGTCAGGATGTCATTGATTAAAACATCCATGGCAAAGTTACCAAAGCGCATCCCTGCGCTGTGGCCGCCCCATGTGCCCGATTCACTTTTGGGCAGCATAAAATGATTCATGCCCCCCCGTTTGGTTTTGGGGTCATAGATGCATGCAGCAATGCAGGATCCTAGAACGGTGGAGAGAACCTCGTCAGGGGCATGGCTGACGTAATGATCCCCGGGCATAATCTTCACCACATAGGCGTTGTGCTGGGCATCATAGTATGCCTGCCTCCCATCATGGGTTTTTTTGGTTTTGATTGTGGACAATGTGGGGGTCATGGCGCCACTTTCTGGTAAATGGTGCGCCCAATCATTTTCAGGGGCAGGTTTTTGTTGCGTACACTTTCCGAATGGCCCAAATACAGATACCCCCCAGGTTGCAACACATCGCAAAACTGGGAAATGATCTTGATTTGCAAGTCATGATCAAAATAAATCAACATGTTGCGGCAAAAAATAACGTCAAATTTATCCCGCAGGGTCCAAGGTTTGATGATGTTTAACTGATCAAAACGGACCATGGCTTTAATCAGGGGGGCCATTTCCAAACAGGTGCTGTTTTTGCGAATCAAGCCTTTTTCAAAATACACATCGGGAATCTGGGCCAGAGAATCCAGGCTATATTGGGCTTTCATACCGTGGGCCACAACATTGCTGTCCAGATCGGTGGCCAGAATGCGGTTGGTCCGCGCGGCACTTTCGGTGTTGTTGGCTGCCAGACTCAGGGCCAAGCTATAGGGCTCTTGCCCCGAAGAACACCCGCACGACCAGATGGACAGTCCCCGTTTCACAGGGCAAAAGGTTTTCACCAGATGGTCAAAATGATGCTCTTCGCGGAAAAACAGCGTGTGGTTTGTGGTCATGCTGTTAATCAAAAAGGCCATTTCATCGGCCCCTTGACGGGATGAGAGCAACATCAGGTAATCGTTGAACGTTTCCAGATTCAGGGCCTTCAGCCGTTTCACCAGCCGCGCATACATCATATCTTTTTTTGACAGTTTCAGGGTAATGCCGGCTTCGTGTTCAACACGCGCGGCAATATCCAGAAATTCTCTGTCAGAAAAAGAAACTTTGCTTAGGGGGCTGATGGCCATGACGGTGGGTCCTATTGTTTCTTTTCAGGTTTGGCCAAAAAATCATCGTCATTCACGGGCAGCTGATTGCCAATCAGGGTATGAATGTCCAGCAGCATGGTCATCACGCCGTTGCTTTCGCCCAGTCCCATGACGCTGTTCATGCGTTCAACCTCTTTGCCGCGGTTGCGCGGGGGGGGTTGGATTTGATCGGGGGCAAAGGACAGAATGTCCGAAACCGCATCCACCAAAAAGCCCACAATCCGGCCCTGAATGGACACAATCAGATTCACATGCTCGGTGGTGGGGTGGGTTAGGCCCTGACCAAAAACGGCCCGCAAATCATAAATCGGCACAATGGCCCCGCGCAGGTTCAGCACGCCCCGCATGCTGCTGGGGGTGTTGGGCAGGGGGGTGACGTGGGTCCATGCCTTGATTTCCCGAACATCTTGGATGTTCAGCCCATAATGTTTTCCATCGACATAAAAGGTCACAAATTGGGGGTCTTCTGTCATGGCGTCTTCGTTGGCGTGTTTGGCAAGCTGGCTCATGATAATGGTCTCCTTTCAATTCATTAGGCGGCATAGGCCAGAGAGGGGTCCCCCTGCCTGTTATGCAATTCATACAGCGAGGCAGGGTCCAAAATCAGGGCCACACTGCCATCACCCAGAATGGTGGCGGAGGAAATGCCCTCTACCGGATCATAATTTTCCTCTAAACTTTTGATCACCACCTGCTGTTTGCCCACCAGTTCATCCACAAACAGGGCAAAGGTGGTTTGTTCGCTTTCCACAATCAACACCAGGCCCTGCCACGGTTCATCATACCGTGCGGGGATGTTAAACAGACGGTTTAACCGCAGTAGGGGGATATAATGATCCCGCAGGTCCAGCACTTCGCCGCCCTCTGTGATGGTGGAAACATCCTGACGTTTTGGGCGCAGGGATTCCAGAATGTTGCTGATGGGTAAAATCAGTTTTTGCGATCCCACCCGCACAATCATGCCATCCATCACCGCCAGCGTTAAGGGCAGAGACAAAATAAAGCGGGCCCCGACGCCGGCTTCGGATTTCACATACACCTTGCCCCCGATGGATTGAATGTTGCGCTTCACCACATCCATACCCACGCCGCGGCCAGAGATATTGGAAATCTGATCCGCCGTGGAAAAGCCTGGGTGGAAAATCAGTTGGTGCAATTCATCGGTGCTCATCAGCTCGGGGTTATCAATCAGGCCCCGCTCTTTGGCCTTTTCGGCAATTTTTTTGGTGTTCAGACCGGCGCCATCGTCCCGAATTTCAATCATAATCCGGCCGCTGCGATGACCAGCGGACAGGGTGATGGTGCCTTCGGCGGATTTGCCGGCGGCTTTGCGGGTTTCGGCATCCTCGATCCCATGATCAATGGCATTGCGAATCATATGAGTCAGGGGGTCCGCCAGATTTTCAATGACGGTTTTGTCCACTTCGGTTTCTTCCCCTGTCATCACCAGTTTGATGTGTTTGTTTACATCTTTGGACACATCCCGAACCAGCCGCGGAATACGGGCAAAGGCCATTTTTACCGGCTGGGCCCGAATGGCCATGACGTGGTCCTGCAATTCACGGGTGTGGGTGGAGAGTTCCTCGATCCCTCGCGCCAGATGGGGATATCCATCCCGCGCCAGTTTTTCGGCCTGTTGGGACAGCATGGCATGGGTGATGACCAGCTCGCCCACCATGTTGACCAAACGATCAATTTTATCCAGATCCACCCGAATGGATGACACTTTGGATTCCCCCGTATCGATCGCCGGAGAGGCATCAGAGGGGGGGATGGGTTTCATCTCTCCGGCGACCGTCCTGTCTGTTTCGGTGATGGTTAAATCACAATCATCCAAAACAAATTCAAAAACTTCGGTGATGGCATCTTTGGGATGCGTGGTGTTTAATGTGATGGTCCATGACAGATAACTGCCCGAGGCCTCCATCGCCGATAAATCCGGCAAATCATCCACATTCACGGACAGGGTCATGGTGCCCAGACCCGCAACCTCCCGAAGCAGCAGCAGGGGCTCGTTGGCCTTTTCATACAAACGGCTGTGGGGTTTGAAAACGATGGTATAGGTGCTGGCTTTGCCTTTTGTGTCTTCGGGGGAGGGAGTCTCTGATGGGGCCCCTTGGGACACGTCCGATCCTTCGTCCATATACCGTGATAGGTCCGCCTTGGCCTTGGCATCAAAACTTTCGGGCAGGGTTTGGTTTTGCTCTGCCGCCGCCACAATGGCCGATAAAACATCCGCCGATCTCACCAGAACATCCATCAATACGGGATCCAGCCCCAGCCGGTGATCCCGCACGCGATCCAAAACCGTTTCCAGAACATGGGAAAAAGACACAATGTGGTCACAGCCAAAGGCCCCCGCGCCCCCCTTAATGGAGTGCACGGCCCGGAAAATAGCGTGCAG
>JBJTVN010000091.1:0-3059 GCA_046081225.1 Alphaproteobacteria bacterium | reverse complement strand
GTGTGGGGCTGGATCTTTTGCTGCGTCTTTGGGCCCAGAGGGACACGCAGCCCTTGCCCCCGTTTTCTGTGTTGGCCCATCCCGATCATCTGGGGGCCGTGTCGGCCCGTTTGGGCCTTTCTGTGCCGATCTACCCCCTGCAGGATCCGGCGGAGACAGCATCGGTGTTTCAAAGGGCTTTGCCTGTGTTTCCGGTGTCGGGTCCCTCTGCATTAACCTTGGGCGTGCCGTCTTCGGTGTATGCCGAAACCACCTTGCTGGCCTTACAAAAGGCGGTGGAGCATTTGCAGTGCGGTTGGGCCTCGTCCTTGGTGACCTTGCCCCTGCATAAGGCCAGTCTTTATGACAGTGGTTTTCGGGGCATGGGGCATACGGATTACTTGGCCACGTTGTGCGGCTTAAATCCCCATGATGCTGTTATGATGCTGGATGCGCCGGCTTTGCGTGTGGTGCCCCTGACCATCCATATCCCCTTGGCTGCGGTGCATCTGGCCATCACCAAAGCACGTATCACCCAAACGCTGACAACGGTTGTGGGGGCGTTGCGGGGTCGTTTTTCCCCGCTCAGAATCGCCGTGTGTGGCCTGAATCCCCACGCGGGGGAGGGGGGACATTTGGGACAAGAAGAACAAACGATTATCGCCCCCACCTTGCTGGCCCTTCGGGATGAATTGCCTGCCATCCTATACGGCCCCCTGCCGGCGGATACGGTGTTTATGGATCTCAATCGCTATGATGTCATTGTGGGCATGTATCATGATCAGGTTTTGGGTCCCATCAAAGCGCTGGATTTTTGGCATACGGTGAATGTAACGCTGGGCCTACCCTTCCTGCGCACATCCCCAGATCACGGCACAGCCCACGGATTGGCAGGTCTGGGCACAGCGGATACACGCAGTCTCTTTCGGGCATTATGGTATCATCGCACCTAGGGCATTTTCAAAGTGTTCCATCGGTTATGCAGGCAGGGCTGTTCATTTCTATGCATCGTCATACCGGACAAGGGAGCACAGCGACCGCATAGTCGGTATCCAGCGCCACTGTCAAAAGGCGTCGCCTTTTGCCTTTATTTTTAAAAACCTTAAGGAACAAAACGGGCGGTTTCCAAAACACTCCCATGGATTTTTCATGATGGTTGTTTAAATGCTTTTTGAAAGTCTTGTAAAATTGTTTGTTCTGTGTTATCGTGGCGGTCAGTATTTTGAAATAGGAAATTTTTATGCCAGCATCCATTTCGCAAGAGTCTTTTAACCAAGCCCTTAGGACAATTCAGAGGAGACGATCCACATACGTTCCTCAAGAAGGTCAGGATTATTACAATAATCCTGAGGCTGCTTTAGACCCTAACGGGGAGTATTTTTTAGCCCCTTTAATCTATTGGTGTCGTGATGATCAAGATATAATCGAGGATCAAGAGCTTACAGATGCCATTCAGATTGTCACAAGGCATTGCCGAGACCATTACCATAACAAAGGAAACCTTGAAGCGTTTGAAAAAATCCTTGAGCCTTTGGCCGATGACGCTGTGCGGCGTCTCAATGAAACGGAAACCCCCAAACTTCCGATGATTTATCGTCAGGGTGTGGAGTATTTTGTGAGCACTTTACGTGACGACCCCTATTATGCCATTGGGTTTCTTGCCCAGAGCACGGATGCCTTGGCGGACCCCAGAAATGGGGTTGGGGAGAATATAACACACATCAAGGAACTCTTGAATTACGTGGTGCCCTATTATCGGGACAGAGCCCCCGCGGATCAGGCAGGCCTGATGTTGTTTGCATTGGATCAGGCCATCCAAGAAAATCCTATGGGCTATTCGGAGCTGGCGATTGAGGGTCTGAGGGCCCATCGGGACACGATTCAGAAGAACACCGAAAACCGCACAGAGGAAGAGGTTACAAAAATTACCGCATTGCGTGCGAATCTTGACAAGGTTCAAAACGCCTGTGCTGTCATTGTAAGCCAAAACTTTCAAAATCATCCAGATTTTATCCGCGCAGGCACAGTCCTAGCCGCATTGAACAACAACCAAACCCCAGATCCTGAAAAAAGAGCAGCCGAATTGGCCAATCCCGCGCAATGGATTTTTGGGACATCGATTCAGACAGATACCCTTGCCGCCTTTTTTCAGGTCATGGGGAATGTGGGCAGTCAGGATCCGTTATCGGACGATGTGAACACGGCGCTTCAAACATTACGAACCTTTTCTGATGATGTTTTATCATCGTGGGCAAGTAAGGATCCCTTTAACAACAGCGGAGAATTCCAGCTAGATGACGCGATTGCCTCCCATCAAAGCACGTTTGCTATGATGGCTTCCGCGACGTTGTTAGAAGCAACCATAGAGGGGTTACAGGGTTTGCAAGGGGCTGTCCAAGGCTCTGCACCACGGGATTCAGAAGGACAACAACGATTGATCGATTATATTGTGGCCCTTAGTCGTAAACAGCCAAAATCAGACGTATTACAGGATCAGGATCTTGATACGCCTATACTAACTCTTCGGGTCAAACTGTTGGAGATGTTGAAGAAGAACGTAGATTCTCTCGTTCTCCTAGAAAAATCAAGAACCGATGCGTCATTAAGTCCAACAGCAAAGGAGGCTCTAACAGGGGTCTATAATGAAATTTTCGATCATTATAAAGACAAATCATGGTTTTCCATAAGGCTGCAAGCCCTTCGTGCAGAAGAGGCCGCCCCAGCCCTAAAAACGTTCCTTGGTCTTGAAACATTTGCCGGCATTTCTTAGCAAACTAAAAATGGCAAAAATAAACGCACCTTGGGGGATTCGAAACGGTAGTGATGCTCGTCGTGTTGAAGAGTGGCTTTTGAACGATTCTCTTGATGATGCAGCAAAAGTCATGTTTTTAGCGCCGATGTATGGCGCCATTTTGCAGGATTTTATTCAAGGGCACCTCTAACAACCCGCTTTTATGTGGTGTTATCCGCATAACGCCTGTGATTTGGGTTGTGTGCTGGGGTTATTTTGAAAAAAGGGGGTGTTGAGAGGGGGTATATTTCTCTCTGTGGGGGCCATTTTGGGATTCCAACGGCGCGTG
>JBJTVN010000090.1:0-1691 GCA_046081225.1 Alphaproteobacteria bacterium | reverse complement strand
TTTCTCTTGTACCTCGGCCCATACCTGTACGGGGGATGGGGGCGGGATGGTGTTGCGGGCGGGATTGCCTTTGCAGGATCTGGAGTTCATTCAATTTCATCCCACGGGGATTTATGGCGCAGGCTGTTTGATCACCGAAGGGGCGCGGGGTGAGGGGGGCTATCTCACCAACAGCAAGGGCGAGCGCTTCATGGAACGCTATGCCCCCAATGCCAAAGATCTGGCATCCCGCGATGTGGTCAGTCGCTCTATGACGCTGGAGGTCCGCGAGGGTCGCGGCGTCGGGTCAGAAAACGATCATATTTTTCTGCATCTGGAACATCTGGGCGCGGATGTTTTGCATGAACGTCTGCCTGGCATTTCCGAAACCGCCAAAATCTTTGCCGGTGTAGATGTCACCAAGGCCCCCATTCCCGTGTTGCCCACCGTTCACTATAATATGGGGGGCATTCCCACCAATTATCATGGGGAGGTTATAAACCCCACATCTCTCAGCCCCGATGCCGTGTGTCCAGGCTTGATGGCCATAGGAGAGGCCGCGTGTGTGTCGGTTCACGGTGCCAACCGTTTGGGGTGTAACTCTTTGTTGGATATCGTGGTGTTTGGTCGTGCCGCCGCCCAAAAAGCCGCCGAGGATTTAAAGGGCTCACGGACCCAAAAACCCGTCAAGGCGCACCTGTCCGAGGCCGCCCTAGACCGTTTTGACCGCTTGCGTCATGCCAAGGGGGAAACGTTGCCGGCCTCTGTGCGTTTGGAAATGCAGAAAATTATGCAAAACAACTGCGCCGTTTTCCGCACCAACGAGGTCCTGCAGGAAGGCGTACAAAAAATCACGGCCTCTGCCAACAAAATGAAAGATCTGAAGGTCACAGACCCCTCTTTGATTTGGAATACGGATCTGGTGGAGGTTTTGGAGCTGGAAAACCTGATGCCCCAAGCGGTCACCACCATTCATTCCGCCAATGCCCGTAAAGAAAGCCGCGGCGCCCACGCGCACGAGGATTTTCCTGAGCGTGATGACGCCCATTGGATGAAACACACCCTGTCCTGGATCAACACCGACGGCGATGTCCGCATTGACTATCGCCCCGTGCATATGCACACCCTAACCCCCGAGGCCGAGGTGATTCCGCCGCAGAAGCGGGTGTATTAGGGATTGGGTGTTGGGCCCCTAGCTTCTCTCTGCCTTTTTGTGTGGGCTGGGGCAGGGAAGGGGGCATCTTCGTTAAAACCGAAACCGTGCCCCTATCAATGGCCCACTGAAATTCACATTCTGCAAGAGTGGGTTATTGTCAAAGTGCCATTCCAAATGACGGTAAGTCACGCCAACGTCCATGGTTTTATTAATGCGGTAGCCTATCCCAGCCATAACCTGCCAAGTTATAGCCATCACAAATTAGAATGATTCATTTTAAGGATTTGCGCAGTGAGGTTGGCTGCGAAGGTGTCAAAGGCATTTTTGGCGGACTTAACATAGTTAGGACTTACGCATAACGCTGGACATAGTTGATCAGGGGTGTCATTGTTCTTATTGAACAAAAACAATAAGAGGAGGATCTATGCCCCCGAGTCGCAGCGTGAGCCGAGCGGATTACGGTCAGTTTGTGCTAAGCACCCAGATAAATTACACCCAAACGTACTTTGGTGAGCATCACAATGAGATCAGCCACGATGCGTTAAATCGCTGGATG
>JBJTVN010000089.1:0-1430 GCA_046081225.1 Alphaproteobacteria bacterium | reverse complement strand
AAAAAATGTCCCCATGATCATGGCAAGCCCCCAAAATTCCCTGAAACTTACCCAAACTAACCCATACCCAATACAAAATCAAAACTTAGACAGGGTTTTTAGAGGTGCCCTTGATTTTGATGATACCTCAATTCCTCCTAGAATTATGCAATTTCTAATGCAATCGCCCTGCCCCTTGTCTTATTTCCAATTTCCAAACCCTACAGAGGTTGGTAATCCTTTTTAGATAGGTTAAAAAACCTAAAAAAACACAAAAGGAGAGTTTCAAATGAAAATGGCAATGGGCGTGATTGGTGCGGGACAAATGGGCAGTGGTATTGCCCACGTGGCGGCGCTGAGTGGTTATCATCTGACCCTGTTGGATGTATCCGACGATATTTTACAGCGGGCCGTGGCGGGTATCGGCAAAAACATGGACCGCCAGGTTAAAAAAGGCCTGATCAACGAATCCCAGCGTGACGAGGCCCTATCGCGCATCACCACAACCACCGACTACGCCGCCTTTGTGGAATCTGATTTTGTCATCGAGGCCGCCACCGAGCGGGAAGAGCTGAAAAAAAGCATCTTCGAGCGCCTGGTGCCCAACCTGAACCCTGATGCCATTCTGGCCACCAACACATCATCGTTATCTATCACACGTCTGGCCTCTGTTACCGATCGGCCCGAGCGTTTTATTGGCATGCACTTTATGAACCCCGTGCCCGTGATGAAGCTGGTGGAAATCATTCGGGGCATTGCCACATCCGATGATTGTTATGAAACCGTCCGCTTGATTGCCCAGAACATGGGCAAACAGGTGGCCCTGTCCAAGGACTTTCCCGCCTTTATCGTCAACCGCATCCTGCTGCCCATGATTAACGAGGCCGTTTACGCTCTGCACGAAGGCGTGGGGGATATCACATCCATTGATCTGGCCATGAAACTGGGGGCCAACCACCCCATGGGACCGTTGGAGCTGGCGGATTTTATTGGCCTTGATACCTGCTATGCGATTATGCATGTTCTGCATGAGGGGCTGGGGGATGGCAAATATCGTCCCTGCCCCTTGCTGGCCAAATACGTTGAGGCCGGATGGCTGGGCCGCAAAAAAGGCAAAGGCTTTTACGATTACAGCGCAGAGATTCCTATTCCCACACGATGATAAAGATATGTGGGAATGCGGACAACCCATCAAAACCGGAATCCCTTAATCGCTCATCACCCAACCCATAAACCAAAGGGCAAAACGGAAGGCACGCTATGAAGCACAATACCGAACCCCCCCTGTCATGGAGTCACGCATGATTGATGCCGAGGCATTGAAGCGCCTTCTGGCCGATACAGAATCTGATCGGGTTGAAAGGACGTCTTCATTCTCGAAGGAGGATAAAATTTCTGAGGCCATCTGTGCTTTTGCCAATGACCTTCCCAACAATCAACGGCCAGGCTAT
>JBJTVN010000088.1:0-1455 GCA_046081225.1 Alphaproteobacteria bacterium | reverse complement strand
GTTTTGTTCCTTAGGTTTTTAAAAATAAAGGCAAAAGGCTGGCGCCTTTTGACAGTGGCGCTGGATACCGGATCAGCATTCGCTAACGCTCATTTGTCCGGTATGACGCTGCATAGACATGAACAGCCCTAGGGGGCGAGGGGGGCATGTCTGCCAAAACCTAACGATTCTGCGTCATTCCGGCCCAGCGAGCGCAGCGAGCGCCGAGGCGGAATCCAGCGCAAATGCCAAAACGCGAAGCGTTTTGTTCCTTAGGTGTTTTAAAAATAAAGGCAAAAGGCTGGCGCCTTTTGACAGTGGCGCTGGATACCGGATCAGCATTCGCTAACGCTCATTTGTCCGGTATGACGATGCATAGACATGAACAGCCCTAGGGGGCGGCGGGGCGGTCAAGGCTGGGGTTCGGCCAGAATGGCGGCGGCTTCGGGGTGCAGGTGATACCGCTGTGTGTCGCGGATCAGGGCGGCGACGGTGTCATAGCCGGCCAGATCTTGCCACAGGGTGGGGTCTTGGCGTCTGGCTTTGTGCATCACTTGGGTATAGCGGGCGTGCAGGGCTTGGGTCAGGGGATTGGGTTTTTCCTGTGTGGCGGTGTCCAGATTGCCGTCATGCAGGGCGTAATCTTGGGGTGTGGCGTCGGGCAAACAGGCCGCAAAGGTGGCCTGATCCAGCCCCCCAAGGCGCAGGCGCCAGCACCGCGAACGCACCGTGACGGGCAAAGCCCCCAGGGCCGATGTGGTTAAAATCAACAGCGATGCGGCGGGGGGTTCCTCCAGCCGTTTCAGCAGGGCGTTGGCGGCCTGAGGATTCATGGTCTCCGCCCCCAGAATCACCAAAGCCCGCCCCGCGCCCAGACTGGTGGTTTTGGAAAAAAAGGCGCCGGCTTCGCGGATGGCCTCTACGGCGATGCCGGTTTTGTCCTCCGGTTTCTTGACCATCATCACATCGGGGTGGGTGCCCTGCATCAAATGGGCCAGGGTGGCCGGATCCTGCCCCTGTTTCAAAAACGTCGCCACCAAGTGCCACGCCACCGCATCCATCCCGCACCCAGGCGGCCCATACACCACCCAAGCATGCCCCAAACGCCCCCCCGCCAAGGCATCCTGAAACACCCGCAAAGCCGGCTGGTGATACGCCATCAGCGCCGCCATAGCCTGTGAAGATAACGTCATCATCGTTGGAACATTTGCTTCTTTTTAACCTTCCCCACGCTATCATTTTCACGTTGACGTTCCAAGCAAAACTCGCTAACTGTTTTGTCTGTGTTCCTCGGTAGCTCAGTGGTAGAGCAAGCGGCTGTTAACCGCTTGGTCGCTGGTTCGAATCCGGCCCGAGGAGCCACTTTCAAATGGATCCATTCCTATTACTTAAACATCATAAATTTTCTACTCAATAGGTATTTATGCTCCGCCTAACTGAAATTAAACTTCCGTTAAATCATTCGCCCGAAGCAAT
>JBJTVN010000087.1:0-4043 GCA_046081225.1 Alphaproteobacteria bacterium | reverse complement strand
CGTCGACATCCGTACGCCCTCAATCAGAGCACGACCCCGCATAACCATCCAAACCTCCCTTATGGAAAATAAATCCCCCATAAGATAATTCGGACATTTAACGTGCTAACTAATCGGACATATCACTTGTTGGTGACAGGGGGCGGCTTGCCCTTTTCAAACATCAACGAATGCGGTTTAGTGGGGGGATGCGTGTGCCCCTTAGTCTGCCTTTGCAAATGATGTTCACGGCCCCCCTGTGGCCCGAGGGGCAGCATGACGCCCTGAAACGCTATATGGTCAACATGCGGGCGGTTTGCCAAACGCCCGACAGGCCGCCCCCCGCACGCCCCAGCCTGTTTTATCATGGCCCCACCCGTTTGTGGGATTATCGGCCGCCGCAGCAGGAACCGCAGGGCCGCGGGGTGGTGTTCGTGCCGTCTTTGGTGAATCGGTGCCACATTCTGGACCTGCTGCCCCGTTGCAGCATGGTGGGGGCCTTTGCACAGCAGGCCCCCACGTTCCTGTTGGATTGGGGATCACCGGATCAGAGTGAGGGGGATCTTGCGGGCTATATCAACGACAAAATGATCCCCGCGCTGCAGATTGCGGCCCTGCAAACGGGGGGGCCTGTGCATCTGGTGGGGTATTGCATGGGGGGATTGCTGGCCATCATGGCGGCCGTTTTGGTGCCCCATTTGGTGCAAAGCCTGACGTTTCTGGCGGTGCCTTGGGATTTTTCCCCCATGGCCAGCCCCCAAGAGCGGGCCATGATTCCTGCCCTCAAAGCGGGATGCTTGGCCCTGAAACACCAAAAACGCTGTTTGCCTTCGGGGTTGCTGCAGGGGTTGTTTCTGCTCAAAGACCCCTTTTCCCACATCGCCCGCTATACCAAGGATACCGACGACAGGGACAAATTTCTGGCCCTGGAACAGTGGATTCAACATGGCCAACCCCTAACGCCAGATGTGGCGTTGTGGGCGTTTTCTGTGTGTTATGAACACAATGCTTTTCATCACAACACGCTGACGGGGGGGGGGCAGAGCCTTTGTTTTTCCCGCGTGCGCCAGCGCAGCTTGATTGTCTCACCGTTGCGGGATACGGTGGTGCCACCGGCATCGGCGCTGGCCCTGAAAGCGGTCCTGCCCCATGCCCACACCTTGCAGCCTGATACAGGACACATCGGCATGATCATCGGCAACCGCGCCCCGGGGGAGGTCTGGCAGCCCATTTTGGATTGGATCCATCAAGCCTCCTGACACACCCCAGCCCAACGAAAGCCCCCCATGACCGCATCCCCGCCAGAGCACGACGTTTTCACCGTGTCCCAGCTTTCCACCGCCATTCAGGACGTGCTAGAGGGCAGCTTTCCGTTTATCCATGTGCGGGGGGAAATCAGTGGCTTTTTGCGGGCGCGTTCGGGGCATGTGTATTTTTCCCTGAAAGACAGCCAAAGCGTGCTGGAGGTCGTTTGCTGGAAAAACACCGCCGATAAACTCACCTTTACCGAAGGCAGCGAGATCATCGCCAGCGGTCGCCTGACCAGTTATGGGGCGCGTTCGCGGTATCAGTTGGTGCTGATGCGCCTGAGCTTGGCAGGACAAGGGGATTTGATGGCCATGCTGGAGGCCCGCCGGCAAACATTGCTGGCCGAGGGTCTGTTTGATGCGGCCCGCAAGCGGCCCTTGCCGGCGTTTCCTAGACGGGTGGGGATTGTGACCTCCCCCGATGGGGCCGTGTTTCATGATATTGTGCATCGCTTGACCGAGCGTTTTCCCCTGCATGTCCTGTTATGTCCCACATTGGTTCAGGGGGAGGACGCCCCCCGCCAAATCGTATCCGCCCTGCAAACCTTGGCCCATCTGGCCCCCGAACAACGCCCCGATGTGGTGATTCTGGCCCGTGGGGGAGGCAGTTTCGAGGATCTTCTGGCCTTTTCCAACGAAGCCGTGGTCCGTGCCGTGGCCGCCATGCCCATGCCCATTGTCTCCGCCGTGGGGCATGAAACAGACACCACCCTGTGTGATTTTGCCGCCGATGTGCGGGCCCCCACCCCCACGGCAGCGGCGGAGATGATCACCCCCGTGCGGGATGATCTGCTGCGGGGCTTGGCGCACAGTGAAAAGCACCTGTTTCTGGTCCTGCGCCGCTTTTTGGATGCCGTCACCCAACGGGTGGACCGTTTGGGTTTTGTCCTGATGGCCCAACAGGGGCGTTTGGCCCTGATTCGTCAAAGTTTAACCCATCTGCAGGCCCGCTTGCATCAACGGATGGCGGTGGTTTTCAGGGAAAAAACCCAGCACCTGCACGATCTCTCTCACCTGCTGGAGGCCTGTAGCCATCAAAGCATTTTACGTCGGGGCTATGCTGCGGTAGAGTCCCCCCATAACCAATGGATTCACTCTGTTTATGATGCCCAGTCCCTTGATGCTGCCACGATTCATTTTGCCGATGGTGTGTGGCGTGTTCGCGCTGCTGATGATGACCAGCGGGGCGGCCCACGCTCTGTCCCTTGATGTGCCCCCACGGGTGATGCAGGGAGATATGATCACGGGCTTTGTGACACCGACCACGGCCACAGTGACCCTGAACGATGCCCCCCTGTATGTGGGCAAGGACGGGCGCATCGTGTTCGGGGTGGCGCGGGATGAACAGGGGCCTTTGCGCCTAACGGTCACATCAAACACCAAAACCCTCGCAAAATCCCTGGCGGTGGCACCGCGATCTTGGTCCATTCAGACCATTGCGGGCCTGCCCAAAAAGTTTGTCACCCCCAACCCCCAGCAACAGGCCCGCATCAAAGCCGATCAGGCCAAAATCAAAGCCACCCGCACCGCCCCCATCACCAACGATTTTCTGGCCCCCGATGGCTTTATCAAACCCGCAAAAGGCCCCATCAGCGGCATTTTTGGCAGCCAGCGTATCCTGAATGGCATCCCCAAAGCCCCCCATTATGGCTTGGACATCGCCGGTCCCGTGGGCACCCCTGTGGTGGCCCCTGCGGCGGGTGTTGTGGCCCTGGTGGCACCCGATATGTTTTTAACGGGCAAAACCGTCATGATGGATCACGGCGCGGGGGTGTATTCGGTGTTTATCCACCTGAATGACATCACCGCAACACAGGGCGAGACCCTGCAAGCCGGCAGCCCCCTGGGCACCATAGGCGCCACAGGCCGCGTCAGCGGTCCCCACCTGCACTGGGGCGTCACGGTGGCGGGGGTCCAGGTGGACCCTGCCAAGGTGTTGGGGGGGGATTGAATTCCTAACGTTTATGGTGTTTTCTTGTCGTTATGCGTAAATTGATTCAATCCATCCAACAACGTGACCCCGTGGCCCCCAGCTTTTGGGAGGTCCTGCTGGCCTATAACGGCTTTCATGCCGTGATGTTTCACCGTGTGAATCATTGGCTGTGGCGGCGGAGATGTCGTTTGTTGGCCCGTGTGCTCTCGAACATCGCCCGTATGCTGACGGGCATTGAGATTCACCCCGGGGCCCATATCGGCAAAAACCTGTTCATTGACCACGGCACGGGGGTGGTGATTGGGGAAACCTCGGTCATTGGGGATGATGTGACGATTTATCATGGGGTCACACTGGGGGGAAACAAACCCACGGACAAGGGGGAAAAACGTCACCCCACCCTGCAAAACGGGGTCATGATTGGCGCGGGGGCTCAGGTTTTGGGGAACATTATGATTGGGGCCTTTGCGCGGGTGGGGTCCAACTCGGTGGTGACGTCGGATGTGCCGGATCACACCACCGTCACCGGCATTCCCGCCCGCATCATCAAAACACAAAGCCAAGACGAACAGGGCTTTTCCTACGGCCTGCCCGGGTCCGATTTCAACAACCCGCTGGAAGACATGATGATCAAACTGATGAAAGACATGGAACGCCTGAAACACGCCATGCCGTCCAAGGCCCCGCCCCCAGATTCATATGAGATTTAGCCTAGGAAAAATCATTTGATTTTTTAAATAAAAAAATTACAATAAATCTATGCTTTATTAAGGAATTTTTATGGGCGATACAAATCAACAGTATGAATTGTTTATTTATTCTGT
>JBJTVN010000086.1:0-1811 GCA_046081225.1 Alphaproteobacteria bacterium | reverse complement strand
TTTGCCAACCCCGCTGCGCTGCGCCAGATTGACCCCAGCCTTTGCCAAACCCCCCCGTGTCCGTGATGGTTATGCCCCTCAGGCTCGGTTTTTATGATCCAGGAAAAATTGGCTATGGCCTGATTCATGCCCTAATGCGGGATGCGCGGGATGTTCAGGCGGTGTTGTTTATCAAACCTGAACACCGAAACACCCCCCCCCCCAGCATCACCATGACCCCGACCCTAAAGGCGGTTTTTCAGCGGCAGGGTGCTGTTGTAGAAGACCTGAATGCCTTTGTGCAGCAGGCGGATGTGATTTTTTTCTGTGGGCGGGCACGTTATGGGCATTTGGCGGTATCCCGCATTATCGAAACCCCCCTTTGGCAACAGGCGCATGACAAAAAAATCATCAATGTTTCCAAGGGACTGTGGCGAAATGATGCGGGGGAGGTCAATCTGCCCTCTGGCCATTTTCCCCAGCTGTATCAAAGCAACCGTTTGGGTATGCTTTCGGGCCTGAGTTTTCACACCACGTTGCTGAATGATTATCCGGTCAAAATGGCGTTATCGTCCCTGTTGCCGTGGGATGCGCTGGTTTTGGGTCTGGGCCGTCCCCATCGCCTGTTTTTGGAGGCGGACGAGGCCCTGCGGGCCGCAGAGCTGTATGGGATCATGAAAAACCCCTTGGCCATCGCCGCAGGTTATAACGATGGGGAGGATATCCCTGTTTTGATAGGCACATTGGCCGCGCTGGAGGCGCAGCGGGTGGCGCGGACCTTTTATCCCGACCCAGCCCAGCGGTTTTCCCCCTGTTACGCGCTGGATGATGTGTGGGGCAGCATGACGCCGCTGTCCCGCAATTTTCGCTATGGCCGCGATTTACGCACCCACGGCCCCCAAGCCGCCGACATTTACCGCACCCGCGAGGGCACCACCAGCCTGCCCGAAGGGGTCGAGGGCTGTGCCACGTGGCACCTGTACCGTCAAACCCTGGGCGCCGCCCTGCCCCCCACCCCCCTGATGGATGCCGTCTATCACCTCTGCCAAGGCCACCCCGACGGCCCCCAAATCATGCGGCGGGCGGTGCAGGGGTATCGGGGGTGAGTTTTTTAGCAATATTATCAATATTATAAAGTGGCTTAGCTCGCCAGTTCTTGCCCTAAAGCATGAAACTTTTCAATTAATCTTTGAAAATCACTCCTTACCAAATTCATTGTTTTGGGGTCACAATGGGTGTATTTTGCCGGCGCCCTGTCCTTATAACCATTTTTATGTGGGTTATTTTTATCGTTGTCTTCTATGCACACTGCAAGAATCTCACCAAGAGTCATCATGCACGCCCCTGAGGTCCTAATTATCTCCCCCTGTTTTGAGGGTCCCCCTGAAGACGCCTGTGTTTCGCCATTGGCAGGAGCAACGTAAATAAGAAATCTAGGTTGGCCCGGTGAGGGATTTTGGGGTTGGTTAGTGTGTTGCATAATGTCGGGTATAGGGGCACCACTACAAATCATTGTCTGTAATGTGGAAAAACCATATCGTTTATCTTCAGTTGAACGTGGGTGCCTCTTAAATGTCTCAAGACAGGTTCTAATGCAGTCCCAAAGGGGTTCTATTGTCCTTTTTGGTGAAGTCGGAGAATGTGGTCTTTCTATTAAATGAAGATATTTTGTTTTGGAATATTCTATCCATTCTCTAGCTGGTGAATGTGCTGATGGACCAAACTCTGGTGAATGTGCTGATGGACCAAACTCTGTTTTACGTGCCATAAAAAATCCCCTGCCTTTGTTCTATAAAGATAGGACCACTGTACTGTACTGTACTGTACTGTAC
>JBJTVN010000085.1:0-1448 GCA_046081225.1 Alphaproteobacteria bacterium | reverse complement strand
GATGAAACCGAAGAAGACCCCGCAGAAATCGAAGCCACCGCCCACAGTTTGAACTACGTGAAGCTGGAGGGCGACATTGGCTGTATGGTCAATGGGGCGGGTTTGGCTATGGCGACCATGGACATTATCAAACTGTATGGGTCCTCCCCCGCAAACTTTTTGGATGTGGGCGGCGGGGCCACGAAAGAGCGCGTCACGGCCGCCTTTAAAATCATTTTGCGTGATCCCAATGTAAAAGCCATTTTGGTGAACATCTTTGGGGGCATCATGCGCTGTGACATTATTGCCGAGGGGGTTATTGCCGCCGCGCGGGAAATCAACATCCACGTTCCCTTGGTGGTCCGGCTTGAGGGCACCAATGTGGATTTGGGCAAAAAAATCATGGCCGAATCGGGCTTGCCCATTATTTCTGCTGATAATCTGGCCGATGCGGCGGCCAAGGTTGTGGCAAGGCTGAAACCATAATCATTCATAACATAGGGTTCATATCATGGCTGTTTTGGTCAACAAAAACACGCGGGTTATCTGTCAGGGCTTTACAGGGGCGCAGGGCACCTTTCATTCTGAACAGGCCATTGCCTACGGCACCAAAATGGTGGGCGGGGTGACCCCAGGCAAGGGCGGCGGAAAGCACCTGAATCTGCCCATTTTTGACACCGTGCGCGATGCGCGGGCCGCCACCGATTGCAATGCCTCTGTGATTTATGTGCCCCCGCCCTTTGCTGCGGATGCCATTTGCGAGGCCATCGATGCCGGTATTGAATTGATCGTCTGCATCACCGAGGGCATCCCCGTGTTGGACATGGTGCGGGTCAAACGCTCCCTTTCTGGAACCAACAGCCGGTTGATCGGCCCCAACTGTCCGGGCATTATTACCCCAGGGGAATGCAAAATCGGGATTATGCCCGGTCACATTCACCGCCGTGGCGCCATTGGGATTGTGTCCCGCTCTGGCACCCTAACCTACGAAGCGGTGGCCCAGACCACAGCGGAAGGGTTGGGCCAGTCCACCTGCATCGGCATCGGCGGGGATCCCGTCAATGGCACGAACTTTGTGGATTGCGTGGATTTGTTTTTAAAAGACCCCGAAACCGAGGGCATCATCATGATCGGTGAAATCGGGGGATCGGCCGAGGAAGAGGCCGCAGCCTTTATCCGTGATGCCGCCATCAAAAAACCCGTGGTGGGCTTTATTGCTGGTGTTACCGCCCCCGCTGGAAAACGTATGGGCCACGCCGGTGCCATCATCGCCGGTGGCAAGGGCACCGCGCAGGAAAAAATGAATGCCATGCGGGATGCTGGCATCACCGTGTGTGCCTCCCCCGCGGAATTGGGGAAAACGATGAGGAAGGTGATGTCATAATTTGCGTTGATGATGAAGATTTGCGCATCCCTTTTGCTTTTGGTGTTGCTGGGGTGTTCCCCTGCGGGAAAAAGTGGTTGTCTTG
>JBJTVN010000084.1:0-2056 GCA_046081225.1 Alphaproteobacteria bacterium | reverse complement strand
TGCCCTAAGGATCCAAAAACACCGTTCGCAGGTGTTTGTTCAAACGGGTTTGCCACCCGTGGCCCGTTTGTTTTAGCATGGCCAGCAGGTCCTCGTCCAGGCGCAAAGTCACTTGTTTTTTGGTGGGGGATTTTTGTGGGCCCCGTGTTTTGATGTGCGCTCTGGCGTCACGGATGCCGTCAAAAAACGCAGGGGGCAGAACATCGGGGGCGGGAAGGGCCTTTTGAAACGCCTCGTTTGTCCACACAAAGGGACTAGATTTTGGGGGATCGGATTTTGGATTCATAACGTTTCCTTTCTTTGGTTCTGGCACGGCGAAAACTGATGATACGCATTACATCCTCTCGCCATGTGAATGTGACACTATAAAACTGCCCTTGGCTGTCTGGCAAAAAAGCATTATACCGAAGTTCTCCATAATCCTTACGATCATCAATTGCCACCAATGCTTTTTCCCATACCAAATCAACAACCTCTTCGAATGACAATCCGCGCTCTTGTTGAGTTTTTTCGTGCTTTGGGGTATGATAGGTGATCTTCATGGAGCTTATTGTAACGACAATTTGTCCGAATGTCAAGAGCCCCCCCGTTGCCCCAAAAAAGATGTGACTTTTGCCGCAAATTTTATTATAATCACCCTCTAGGGAGATTGCATGACAGCACAATTCAGCTTTTTGCGGCGTGTGGCGGCCTTGGCCCTGTGCCTTGGCGCGATGTTGCTGACGGGCGGGCAGGGGGCGTGGGCCATGTCGTGCCCTCAGGCGGCTGCCAAAGTGGATGCTCTATACAGTACGGGGGCAGGTGCAGGCACCAACGGCATTCCTGCGGGTTATACCCCCCCATGTCGGTTGCCTGCTGGCAGAATCATTGGCATACAGGCCAGTGAGAGTGGTGATGCACCAAATAATGGTTTTCAAAATAAATATGGCTTTGTGGGATGTGGGCAATTAGGTCCCATATGGCATGCAAACCCAACCTATCCTCGGGGATCAACCGCCCCTTTGAATATTTTTGGGGCAGGGAACGAAGTACAAAACTTGCTCAGAGCCGGAGAATATCTTTGTTACCTGAAAAACACATTAAAAACAGATCGTTGTGATATTATGTCATCCGCCTATAATGCCGGCGAAGGTACCATAGGGGATGGTATTCGATTAAATAAGACTTACGGAAAACCGGACACTTTTGAAAACATCATAGCGGCGGGTGTGCCATTATATTATGGGACCGGCGCGAATGGCCAAGCAAAGACGAATGAAATTTTAGGATATGTAGGGTGCACCTGCGGTGGTGCCCTTCAAGAGAAATATGCAGCTGACCGTGTCTGCAGACCTAGTGGCGGCGGCATCGGGGCCTTCGGCACGGCCCTCTTAGCCCTCGACAAAATCACCGATGTGGGGGCGGGGGTGATTCAGGCGTTGGCCAGTGTGGTGGAAACGGCCGTGGTGTTGTTTGACAAACATCTGGGCCCTGCGCTGCTGAGTGTGGTGATGGTGATTTACAGCATCATGGCGTTGTGGGCCATTGCCAAGCTGCTGATGCCCTTTGGCCCCCCGGGGAATGCGGGCCAGACCATGAATGGTCTGTTGACCCTGACGGGTACGGTGGGGGTTGTGGCGCTGATGTTGAACAATCTCAGTTTTCTGACGTCCTTGGTGTTTTTTCCCATCATGAGCTTGATGACAGAGCTGGCTGACCTCAGCGCCACCCCCACGCAAAGTGCACAGAACGCCCCTGCCTCTTGCGCCAGAATCAATGGGGATTCCCTGTCGGGGGATGCCGGCAAAGATGCCAAACTGCTGGCCACCCGCATGACCTGTACCGTGGATCAGTCCATTGCGCCCATGAAACAGGTCCTGCGTATCTCCATGGCCACTCTGAAACGGCTGGAGTTAGATTTCACGGATGTAGGCATTGAAAAAATGAGGGATCGAGCGCTTGAAGAAGATGATAAACTGTCGTACTCTGTAGCAACAAACCTTGATGAAACAAGAAAATTAGTCATAAGACTTCTTATCTTGGCCAGTGCCACCCCCTTGGCCCTGATGTCTGCCAC
>JBJTVN010000083.1:0-2757 GCA_046081225.1 Alphaproteobacteria bacterium | reverse complement strand
GGCCCCCGAAGAGGCCGCTCTTTGGGCCAAGGCCTATAGCACAGAACTCAAAACGCTCGTGCAGAAATTCCCCCAATATCGTTTGGATACCGTTTTTTTTTGGGGGGGGCACGCCGTCCCAGATGCCACTTTCGGTGCTGGAATCCGTTTTATCGGCCATAGATTCGTGCTTTCCCGTTCAGTCTGAGACTGTGGAAATCACACTGGAGGCCAACCCCCGCGATATAAGCAAAACATTATTAAATATCTATTATAACTTAGGAATCAATAGGATATCTTTGGGTGCTCAATCTTTTGATGATGATGAATTGATGTTTTTGGGGCGGGATCATGATGCCAAGGTGGCCAGAGAGGCCCTAGACGCTGTGGCCAGCGTGTTTGATCGGTATTCTTTGGATTTGATGTATGGCCTGCCCCATCATACCGTGGCCCTGTGGGCGGGGCGGCTTGAGGCGGCGTTATCCCTAGGCACCCGTCATCTTTCGCTGTATCAACTGACCATTGAGCCGGAAACGGGATTTTATCGTCCATTTCAGCGTGGTGATTATAAACTACCAGAAAACAGTGTTTTGGAAGATTTATTTAATTTAACACATGATGTCTGTGCGGACAGGGGATTGTTGGGGTATGAAATTTCCAGCTTTGCCCAGATGGGGCAGGAATGTCGGCACAATCTGCATTATTGGCACTATCATAGTTATTTTGGCATCGGCCCCGGCAGTCATGGGCGCATTCACCAAAAGGCCCAAACCTACGCCCTATCCACGGTTAAAAATCCTGCCCGATGGCGTGAGGCGGTTTTTGACCATGGGCATGGGTTTGCGGAGCACACCCTTTTAACCCCCGCAGAGGTTGCCATGGAGCGTTTGTATATGGGGCTGCGTCTGCGGGATGGGATGCCGCGGTCCGTGTTTCAGGATTTGGATCACGGGGGACATATTGATGGCGAAGCCTATCAGGCATTGCGGGCTCAAGGGTTGGTGGGGGAAAAGGACGAAAGGGTCTTTTTGACAGACAAAGGGCGCTTGCGTCTGGATGCGGTGGTGGTGGATATTTTGAACATATAGCATTGTTGCGATTTCGAAACAATGTGCCCTATAAAATCCCCCCCAGCTGGCGAAAGGATGTAAACTGGCTGCCTTTGGTGACAATAATGTGGTCATGCAGTTGGATGTGGACAGACTTTAGGGCGCGGTTGACGTCCTCAGTATACTTGATATCCGCATGGGAAGGGGTGGGATCTCCGGCGGGATGATTATGCACCATAATCACCGCACTGGCGGAGAGTTCGAGGGCGCGTTTTACAACCTCCCGCGGGAAAATGGGGACACTGTTGACGGTGCCGCGTTGGTGGACTTCGTCCCGAATGACGTGGTTTTTGTTGTTCAGAAAAATCAGGCGAAACTCTTCTTCGGTTTTATGCCCCATCACAGCGCGGCAATAATTTACAACATGGTCCCAGTGGGACAAAACGGGGGTTTCTTTCATGTCGTATTCCAGAATTTTGATGGAGGCGATGTGCACCGCCCGCAAAATGCTTTGGGCGGCGGGCCCCAGCGCTTTGAAGGTGGAAAGCGCCTCTGGCGTTGCCCGAATCACATCGGCAAAGCTGCCAAAGTGGGCAATCAGGGCCTTGGCGAGGGGCTTAACGTCCGCGCGGGGCATGGCCCCGAACAAAAGCAGCTCCAGCAGTTCATAATCGGCCATCCCCTGACCATTGGTGTCCAGAAACCGCTGGCGCAGGCGTTGCCGGTGGCCGTGGTAATGGGGGGTGGGGGCGTCTGTATCGGTCATAAACCATCCCCGTGCGGATCAAAAGGGCTCAACGCGCAGCAATTTCGGATCATCGCATAGAATATCCAGAGCGCGAATTTCCGAGAGGGTTTTCTGGATGATAGATTCTTGGCATTCATGGGTGGTGAGTATGAGGGGAACAATGCCTTGGTGATATTCCGCCTCAGGTTGTTTCAGGCTGCGGATGGACACATCGTGATCGGCCAAAATCCGAGCCACGTGGGACACAGCCCCCGCCACATCCCGCAGCATAAATCGGACATAATACCGGCAAGTATACGCGCCCATGGATTCGGGTTGGGCTTGGATCAAATCCCTGACAGACACTTTAAAGGGGTAAACATGCCGGCGGTTGGCCAAATCAATCAGATCCGCCATAATGGCAGAGGCCGTGGGATCGCCCCCTGCGCCCCGTCCGGTGACCATGATTTCCCCCACAAAATCCCCTTTGAACAAAACCCCATTGAACACATCATCCACGTGGGCCAAGGGAATGTGGTTGGGAATCAGGGCAGGGTAAACAGCCTGATGCAAAATGCCGCGGTGATAACGGGCTTTGGCAATGAGTTTAATGACGTATCCGATATCTTCGGCGGCGGCCACATCGGCGGCGGACAGGCCCCGAATACCCTCAACATACAAATTGTTGATATCGGGCACCACGCCGTAAGCCATGCTGGAGAGCAGGGCCAGTTTCTGGGCCGCATCAATGCCATCGATATCAAAAGAGGGGTCCGCTTCGGCATAGCCGAGGCGTTTGGCTTCCTCCAACACATCCTCAAACGATGCCCCTGTTTTGGCCATGGTGGTGAGGATATAATTGCAGGTGCCATTTAAAATTCCATACAGGGATTCGATGGTGTTGGCGCTGGAGCCTTCGCGGAGCATTTTTAAAATGGGAATCCCCCCGGCCACGGCGGCTTCGTAGCATAGAGATAAACCCTTGGTTTCGGCCTGCAGGGC
>JBJTVN010000082.1:0-2595 GCA_046081225.1 Alphaproteobacteria bacterium | reverse complement strand
ACAAACGCCTGATCCGCCTGATGACAGCCAAGGATTGATACCATGCTTCCTCTTATTTTCGATAGCGTCCTGATTCTTTTTCTGCTGGCGGCATCTGTGGGGGGGTGGCGTTTGTACAAAAAAATTCTCACGCTCCAAGCTCTGCATCAGGACTTTCAAAAAAGTCTGCGCATCTTTGATGAAACCAGCCGTCAAACCACCGAAACCTTGAGTTTATTAGAAGCCAAGGCCAAAGAGGTGCAAGCGCTGATGGACACCTCTGTGGCGCGTGTAGATCCCGTGCGTCAAGATTTATTATTTCTGTGTCAAAGGGCGGAATCCCTCGCCGATGCCCTGATGCACACCCCCAAAAAAAAGATGGCTACCCCCGCCACGCTGGATACCCCTTTTCCCGCCCCGAAAGAGATAAAGAACCTTGAGATCCAAGGTCGATCCCATGCCGAGCGGGAGCTATCCAACCTGATGGCACAAAGGCAGGTGTCATGAAAAAGACTTTGTGTTTTTTGATGGATCAGGGCTTAAAACCCATGCTGCTTGGGTTTGTGGGATTGTGCATTTTAACCCTTGGGCTGCGCATTCTGTCCTTTGGGGATCCCCAGCGCCACATCACCATAGCATGGGCTGAGGGAGCGCCCGCCCCTGCCAATACCAAAACCCCCGCCGCCAAAACGAATACCAAAACAAACGACCAAACGGAGATCATCATCCCAACGAACAAACCACAAAAACCGGCAAAACCCCAAACAGACCTCACCGCCAGAGAAGGAGAGCCGGATTTTGCAAAACCCGCCAAAACGGACGAGGATTTGGTGGACCTGACCAACTTTAGCAAATCTGAAATTGAATTGCTGCAATCGCTGAGAGAACGTCGCGCTATGCTTGATGAAAAAACACAGGCGCTGGAGGAACGGGAACGCACCCTGCTGGCCCTGGAGGCCACCCTAGAAACCAAAATCAAAACCATGGAGGGCATCAAAGGCGACATTGAAACCATTTATAAAAATATCGAAGCCAAAGTGGCGGAACTTCATCAGGGCCAAGATAAACAAATCGCTTCGTTGATACGGATTTATGAAAAAATGAAGCCCGATAGCGCCGCATCCATCATGAATAACTTAGATTTAACCATTTTGTTGGATGTTGTAAGGGGAATGCAAGAAAACA
Organism: Alphaproteobacteria bacterium; assembly: GCA_046081225.1. Taxonomy (GTDB): domain Bacteria; phylum Pseudomonadota; class Alphaproteobacteria; order JAJTHO01; family CANGYM01; genus CANGYM01. Next base: position 1,431 of record JBJTVN010000082.1, on the reverse strand, counting down.
AGCTGGCGCCCATTCTGGCCAAAATGGATGTGAAAAAGGCCACGTTTGTCACAGCTGCCCTTGCGGAAAAAACCCCCGTGCCGGAGGATGCCAAAACGCTGATGGCCAGCATGAATGACCCAAAAGCTAAGCCCCAAGGACAGTAAACCCATGGCCGTCAGCAAAGATATGCCGATTTTGATTGTGGATGATTTTAAAACCATGCTGCGCATTACACGGCAAATGCTGGCTCAGTTAGGGTTTATGAATGTCACCGAAGCCACCGATGGCGTCGATGCCATTGAAAAAATGGGGCAAAAAGATTTCGCCCTGATTATTTCGGATTGGAACATGGAACCCATGTCGGGGTATGATCTGCTGAAACATGTGCGCGGGGCGTCAAAAACCCCCACTGTTCCCTTTGTTATGGTCACAGCAGAGCGCAAACCCGAAAACGTCATCGCCGCCAAAAAAGCCGGCGTGAGCAATTATATCATCAAACCCTTTAATGCTGGCACCTTAAAAAGCAAGCTGATGGCCGTTTTAGGCCCCTTTTAACATCAACCATATCACAGGAACCCCATATCATGAACCCACAGCAAAGCCTTGACGCCCTGCAATCCCTCTTAGAGGCTCTTCTGCCCCAAATGGAACAAGGAAAATTTTCCAATGTTCAGCGCCATTTTATGCGGGCGCTGCTGGATCAATTTAAAAACCACAGCCGGATTTTTGGGGAACTGGAACTCAGCACCCGCCATTTAAAAGAAGCCCTAGGGGAAACCGAAAACGCCGCCAATACTCTGTTAACGCTGGCAGAACACCTGCAACAGGATGAACGGACCGAGGATGTGGGCCTGAAAATTTCCGAAGCCTGCGCCTTTCAAGATATTGTGGGCCAACGTCTGAAACAGGTCCAAAAAACCTTGCATACCTACGCCGATTTTCTGGCTCTGATGGGCACAACGACCAGCACCGCCTCTGTGCCAACGCTGTCATCGGGACCTGGTTTTGCGGGGGAGGTCATCAGCCAGGATGATGCAGATCGGTTGATGGGATAACCTTGGATCCCTTCGCAACCCGTCATAAAATGTTTTGAGTCTTTACGGGTTTCTATTACACAAGAGCCCCTTGCAAAATTCCTGATGCGTGAGGTGGGATAGGGGTATTTTTCTTGTTGTTTAGGCCGACAGGGGATGGGTTTGTGGATTTTTCAGGGGTGAGGGGTCCATGAGGGTTTATGGGCGTCTATTTTTCTGGATGCGGGTGTGCGCAGCGGAGTCCCGGCTTGGGGATTTCCAGTAAATATCTGAAGAGCCCCTTGCAAAATTAGATAGATTGGGGTGATTTGGTAGAAAGTGAGAGGAAAAAGGGGGAAAGCGTGCGATACAGGGTTTGAAAAAAGCCTGTAGAAAGGACACCGAGCATGGCACTGGGTCAGAGATTAAGCGTATT
>JBJTVN010000081.1:0-8840 GCA_046081225.1 Alphaproteobacteria bacterium | reverse complement strand
ATTAAATCCTGAAAAAGTTAAATTGATGGGCAAGCCTTTACCCGATGCTGATTTAGAATGGAGAATCGCAGAAGAAAAGATGGAGTTTTTATCAAGCCCTGATCCAAGCCTCATCCATTTGGCGCAAGAGTTGAAAATAGCATTTTTTAATTTAAATTCAACTATTAAACATGTTAATGATGATGTGAGTGAATATCCAAAAGGTAACAAAGATTTTTATGGTCAACACTTTAAGGACACCATACAAAAAAACAAAGATTTTTTTCAGAATCTGGATGATGTCTTATTCCTAACAAAGGAATTGGCCGGAGCATTGATTGCATTTGGTTTTTTTGTGTATAAAACGGATCTGAAAACATCTGTAACTCAAGCAACAGACAAAAAATACGAATCCATGAAACCTGAACCCACCGAAGCCTATAAAAGCTGGGCAACATATGCGTGGGTTTTTTAAAAAGAAAACGTGGTGGCAGAAAACAGAGGAAACGCTATGAAAATAACAAGAATGACGAGGGAACAAATGCTAGGGGCGACCAGCTTATCTGACTGGGACCGCGCCATGTCCCTTCCCGATGAAGACCTGGACACCAGCGATTTTGACACTGACCAAGCGGTGTGGGTGCAGGGATAAGGCCCCCACAAAAAGGGACAACGGTTGTGATAGTGCTGCCGGAGGGGAAAATCAGACCAAAGGCAGTTCCCCGCAGGATTTTTGATAATTTTGTTGATAGTGGCGCAGATATTTGTCCGTGATGAGATTCGTTTTTTGAATAATACACACATCGGTGGTGTTAAAGGGATAATCAATGACAGCCCCATCCCCCACAGTGCATCCAACCCGCAGATAGCCCTTTAGCAGGGGGGGCAGGGCATTCAGGGCCTCTGTTGCATCGATATTTTCCTTGGGAATCAGGTTCATGGGAACATAGCGCTCGTCCAGGGCGCGGGTGCGTAGGGATTCCTCCGCCAGATGGTAATGGTACAAATAGGCCAAGGGCAGGCGCAGCGCGTCCACATCGGTGCCGTGCAAACTGGCACAACCAAACATCAGTTCAATTTCCGCCAAAAAGACATATGTTGCCAGCCCCCGCCACAGCAGGTTCATGGTGCGGCCATTGCGGAAATCCTGATGGACACAGGATCGGCCCAATTCCAAAATCTCCCCTGGGTACTTTATCAGTTTTTCAATATGATATTCCGATGCCGTGTAAAAACGGCCATGCCGTTCGGCGGCGGCGCGGGTGACCAGACGATAGGTCCCCACCACAGAGCTTTCCAAAGACGGCGCCCGCATATCACACACCAACAGGTGATCACAAAACCCATCCAGCAAATCCGCATCCCGTTTCATGCGGCGGGTTCCTGGGTCGGCTTTGGCCTTCATTTCCTCATAAAAGACATGATAGCGCAGACGCTGGGCGGCCTCGATTTCCGCCTGTGTGGTGGCCAAACGAACCTGCATATCCCCCACGTCCAAACATAGATCGCTCAGGTGCTGGGAAGAGGGTCCGTCAAAGGGAATCTCAACTCTGTGGGTCTGTGTGTTTTTTTCTTCGTCCATACAAGTCCAATCGATGGTCTATCAATGTGTATCCATACTGCGCGGCAATTTCTTGTTTCAGGGCCTCCAGCTTGGGGTCATAAAACTCAACCACTTCGCGGGTATCGATATCAATTAAATGATCGTGATGATCGTCCGAAACGGCTTCGTAACGGGCCCGTCCATCGCCAAAAGAATGCTTTTGAATCACGCCAGCATCCTCCAGAATCCGAACGGTCCGGTAAACCGTGGCCAAGCTGACCTTTGCATCCAAGTGAGAGGCCATGGCGTAAACCTCCTCAACATCGGGATGCCCTTGGGCCCCCAACAAAACCTGCGCCACAACGCGGCGTTGGTCCGTCATTTTCAGGCCTTTTTTCTGGCACAGCGCTTCAAAATCAAAGTCAAAGGCAGGGTTGGACATGAAACAGCATGATCGGCGGTGTTATGCCTTTTTACCCCCAAAAAAGAAAAAAGGCAAGGGGGGGTCAACAAAGAGAGGGGAAAATGTTTGGGGATGAAAAAACCAAAAAAAGAGTAGCAAACCTATCGCTGGCGCCAAGCAGCGGCCAGTCCCCCAAGGCCCATCATCGCAAAAGAGACCCATAACAAAGTCATACCTGGGCGAATGTGCACCCGCAGAGAAAGACGTTGGCCGTCTTCGGACACGCCCGCCAACAGATACCCCTGATCCTGCCACAGGGTGCGGGTCAGGGTCATTTCCGATGTAACCGTTTTTCGGGCTTTGTAGTGACGTCTGGAAAGAACGAGTGTGCTTTGGCGATTGTCCCGTATCCGGTCAACCTCAGCCAAGATGGCGGTGTACAGGGGAAAATCCTGCGTGAAAACGCGCCGCAGAATCATGGTTTCACCCTGAAACAGAACGGGTGTGTTGGTTTTTAAATCCAAAACCGCATCCTTTTGTCCGTAACCATAGCCCAAAATGGCAATGGCAAACAGGGGCATGGCCAAATGGCCGAGGGTGCGGGCCATTTTTACACGCCGTGCCTCCGCCAAAACGGATACCAACAAACTGGCGGGCAGCAAGGCCCACACCTGCGCCCATCCAGACAGGGGCAAAACAATCGCCAAAATCACAGCCAATATCAGCGTGATGACAAGGGTGGGCACGGTCCAAAACGTGATGCCATTTGGCAAAAACACCAATACCCCCACAGACAGGGCCATCAGGGGCAATACCGTTTGAGTGTAAAAACCCGCCCCCACAGACAGGGCATCCTGAAACAGAAAAAGGGCCACAAAGGGATAAAACAACCCCAACGCCACCAATGCCGCCGTGCCCAGCACCAGATAATTCTGCATCCCCATCAAAAAGGGGCGCGATCCCAACGCCACGGGGGGATCTTGAACGGGGATGAGCGGAGAGCGTCGCCACATCACCCCCACAAAAACAGTGTGGATCATCAGCATCACCAACAGCAAAAACCCCCGAAAGGTATCCGAAACAAAACTATGCACCGAAATCAACAACCCCGAGCGCACCAAAAAGGTCCCCAGCCAGCACAATGTCCACGCCAAAAACGCATACACCAAGGCGCAGCGGTAAAAGGTCTGGCGGGTTTTGGCCTGCGGCGCGGCATGAAGCAAAGCCGTTAACACCAGCCACGGCAACAACGATGCATTTTCCACCGGATCCCAAAACCACCACCCACCCCAGCCCAATTCGCGGTAGGCCCACCACGCCCCAAGGCCAATGCCTATGCCCAGCACACTCCACGCCAGCGCGATGGTGATACGCCATAACCGCATCAGGGTGGGCGTTACCGGAAAAGGCTGCGTCAACAACCCGCAGGCCACAATGCTGACCAAAGCTGTTAAGGCATACCCTGCAAACAAAATCGGGGGATGAATCAACAGCCCCTGATCATGCAACAGGGGATTCAGGCCCAAAGGCATCCCTCCCTCTGAGGGGGCAAAGGGGGATCCCGTGAACAACAGATATGTCCCCATCAAAAAGCCCACCAGGGCATGACAACGATGGGCCTGATGTTGAAATGCAGGGGGAAAATCGCCCTTGCGTAGCATCAAAAATCCCACCGCGCCGATCATGGACCACCACAACAGCAACGATCCCTGATGGTTGGCCCAGCTGGATGCCAAGCGAAACAGCAGATGATCCCCAAGGGCCCCGCTCTCCGCCACCAAGGCCACGGACACATCCGATAAGGCAAAGGCCGTCAGCAAAATGACATAACACACAGACGGCATCACAGATTGCACCCGCCACACCCACGGATGGGGGGTTAACAGAACAGCAAAGGCCAACAAAGAGGCCAGCCACAAGGTGACTTCACCCAACAGTGCGATCAATGGCCGCCTCCCTCTGATTTGGGCTTGGGCTTGGGCTTGGGTTTGGGTTTTGTCTCTTCTTTTTTATCGGTGTCGCCTTTTTTACCGTCTTTGGCGTCCTCTTTTTTGGGCTCTTCGTGTTTGGGTTCGGGGACAGGTTCGGGTTTGGGGGTATCCAAAAACAAACGCCCCTGATAGGATAGCGGAACAAAGGTCAACTGAGGATATGTCTGGGGCAGGCTTTGTACCCAAGCCTTGAGCGCCTTAAAAACAATAGGATACGGGGGCAGGATAGCCACGGCGGATCCCTGTTTCAGGGCGGTTTGGGAGAGGGTTTTAAAAAACGCCTCGCGATCCTCGATGGACTCCAAACGCAAGGTAACGCGGGCATAGGGTAAATCGCCGTTTTTCCATCGCTTTTCATTCACGACGGCCTGTGTTCCCTCCGCGGCATCCACATACATCAATCCCCGTGTGGTCATTTGGGATAAAATCACATCCATCAGGGGCGCATCATAGCGGGCCAGTTTTCCCATCATGGGAATGATGCCGATATACCCCTGCGCTGTGGCCATTTGCTGAAAAATCATTTCCTGATTTTTTTCGGGCAGGTTGCTGGTCAGCAGGGCCATGCTGCCTGGATCGCTATAGGGATAATTGCGTGTTTCCATGGCCAAGGACAGCAGGCTTTCAAAGCCCCCTTGGCGGGCGGCTTGCATTTGGGAAAAAACCTCCTCAGCATAGGGATTAAAGGCCAGAGCCACCCCCGCGGGCAAAAGGGTTTTGGCCTGATCCAGCAAGGTTGGGTTCATGCCCATTTGCTCCACCACCACAGACACTGTGGCATATGGGGGTTCAGAGGGCCATAAATCCGAGCGTGCATACACCGACCAAGGCGCACGATCCGCACCCGTGCCCCGTTTGGGCAAAAAGCCAAAGGCGCTGCGCTCCACCAAATCCTGAGAAATGGCCGCAAAAGAGGCGGGAATGGGTTTTTCCATGGGGGATTCAGCGGCGGGGGCGGTTGGCGTGGCTATGTCCTGATCCAAAGGCGCAGGGGCCACGGTGTCCAGACGTTTCAGGATTTCCGGCGTTTCCTCAGTGCCCTGAAACACAAACAGCAGCAAGGCCACAAAGCCCAAAAAACCAATGTTCAGCACAATGATGGCCCAAGGGGCTACACGGGACATGACAAAGGAAAAAAAACGCCGGATCACAGGTTTTGTTCATCATCAACTTTGCGTTCACGGGCACGTGTCAAAATGGCGTCTTCCATTTGGGTGGCCATGGTGGTGTTGGGTGTTTGATCCGCCCAATCGGTTTGTTTGTCGGTGCGTTTCTGGTGAAAAACCGTGACCTTGATCCCGTTGGCCTGCAGGCTCTTAGATGTGATAAAGGCATTGATTTTAAAGCGCTCGTTGGGGGTTTTGGGCATGGAATACCAATCGGTAATGATCACCCCGCCAAAGGGATCCGCCGAGGCAATGGGCATAAACGACACCGTATCCAGTGTCGCTTTCCATAAATAGGCATTCACGCCAATCCCGTTATCTTCTGAGGGTGCCCGATCGTCCTTTCCAGGCCCAAACAGGGTAATGCCCTTTTCGTTGTTGGTGATGGTGCCGACCTTTTCCCGACGTTTTCCGGTATCGCCTTTGGGATAGTTGGGCTCGCTTTTGATATCAGGGGTGCTGCATGACACCAGCACAAAGGAAAAACACATAAATACTGCAAACCGCAAAGCCGTCATAAATCCATGCTTTCATGATGAATTTTTTTAAAGGCGGAAATGGTCTTTCCCCTGAAGCCGACTATACGACCCTTGCGCTTTGTTCGCAAGAGAGAAGGAAATAAGAGACGAAAAAGGGGAAAACAAAACCCCCTTCAGAAAAGCCCTTTACCCCCATTGCCTTTTGGGGCAGTTTGGGGGGCATGACACAATCTTTTTTTGTTTCTTTGGGACTGATGAGCGGCACCTCTGCCGATGGCATCGATGCGGCCTTGATTCGCAGTGATGGGGGGGATTATGTGGAAACCCTCACCACCGCTTTTGTCCCCTATCCCGACGATTTCCGCAAACGCCTGTTGTTTTGCGCCCATCAGCATCAAGAGGATGACACAGTGCGGGCTGACTTTTCCCTTTGGTGTCAAAAGGCCTGTGCCCAGATTCTGGCGCAATCCCCCCTTCGCCCTGATTTTATTGCCAGTCATGGCCACACCATAGATCATCGCCCTGATTTGGGATGGACAAAACAAATGGACGATCCAGAATCCTTGGCCCGTCATTTTGGCATTCCCGTGGTGTCGGATTTTCGTCAAAAGGACATGCAAAACGGCGGTCAAGGGGCCCCCCTCGTGCCTGTTTATCACCGTGTGCGGGGACGGGGACACCCCAAGCCTTTGGCCATTGTCAATATCGGCGGAGTCAGCAACATCACCCTGATTGATGAACAGGATGGGATGGTGGCCTTTGATGCGGGGCCGGGCAATGCCCTGATGGATGATATTTTGCAAAAAACGGTGGGGGCACGGTACGATCATGGGGGGGCTTTGGCGTTATCCGGCACGCCCCATCAGGATTTGGCGGAGGCTTTGTTGTCCGATCCCTTTTTTTTAAAACAGGGCCCAAAATCCCTAGACCGTAATCATTTTGCCCAGCGTGCGGGGATTTTGCAAGGGCTGTCCCTGAACGATCATTTGGCCACCTTGGCCTCCATCACCGCTGTGGCCATTGCGCGGGGGATTGTGATGAACCAGCCGAATTGTCAAGAATGCCTGTTGGTGGGGGGCGGGCGAAAAAATAAGGCCATTGTAGAGTTTTTATCAAAAAACCTCTCCTGCCCCGTACGCGACGGCGATACAGCCGGTTTTGACAGCGACTTTATGGAGGCCGAAGCTTTTGCCTATCTGGGCATCCGAAGTTTTCTGGGGCTGCCGTATTCCTTCCCCGAAACCACAGGGGTCAGGGTCCCCACTTGCGGCGGGGTTTGGACGTATCCTTAACGATACACAATCCCCACTTCCACCGAAACCTGAACAGTGTCTTCCCCGCCCAAGGTGGGGGAGGGGGTGGATGCGGGGGCGGCCTCTGCACCCATGGCCCGCATGGCGTAGGGCCTTGGCATGGGGTTGATGGTTTGCAGGGGGTTCACACGAATAAAGGCGATTTTTTGCCACGTCAGACCCAAAGCCTCTAAGACGGTTTTGGCCTTGGCGCGGGCGTTGTGGGCGGCGCGGCTCAGGGCCTCGGCCTCGGCCTTTTGACGCAGAGCGTCATCCGCGCGAAAGGTCACGGCATCCACCCGCGTGGCGCCCTTGGCCACGGTTTGATCCATCAGCAATCCGGCTTGTTCAGCTGTCGTTTCAAAGGATAAGGCCTGCACCGCCCGATACCCCACCAGAATGTTTTGGCCCTGATCATAACGATACTCTGGATTCACTCTGATTTGTGTGCTTTGCAGGGTTTTGACCTGCTGGGTCTTCAGGAAATCCACAACGGCAGTGGCTTTGCGGGCGGCTTCGGTTTGGGCGGCTTTGGTGGTTTTTCCGGTGGTTTCCACGGCCAAAGACACCGCCGCCACGTTGGCCGCCACCTTGACCTCTCCATTGCCAGAGACAGTCAGGATATCTTGGTTGTCATCCTCAGAGGCCATGGCGCCCCACAGGCCCCCATGAATCCCCATCATGATCATCAGCAGCAAAATACGGGATTGTTTCATCGGTGTGGCTTTCTTTTTTCTGGATTAACAGGACGTCGCGGCGCAGGTGGGGTCCGTCAGCAGGGGCCGCAGGGTGTCCATGACGCGGGATGGGGTCAGGATTTGGGGCAGCAACACAGGCGGACGATCCCCCGCAGGATAAAAAATATACACGGGAACCCCCGTGCGGTTGAAGGTTTCCAAATAACGGGTCAGGGTATCATCACGCCGCGTCCAATCCGCCCGCAGCACCGCAATGCCGTTTTGGGCGAAAAAGCGCTGGACCTCTTGGCGGTGCAGGGTGGTGTTTTCGTTGACTTTGCACGTGATGCACCAATCGGCGGTGGCATAGACAAACACCGGCTGATCTTTGGCGCGGAGGGCATTTAAGGCCTCCAGCGAAAAGCCCTGATTCTGGGCGTGCTGCTCCCTGCTGTTCGTATCCATGGTATGGGCCAGAACGGGAATCAACAGCAGTAATCCCGCCATCATCCCCCACAATCCCCGTTTCATGGTTTGTTTTTTGGATAACTGAATCAAACTCAGCACCACGGCAACCCCCAGCAATCCAAAACACACCATCACCACCACCAAAATCCCCGCCTGTTGTCCCAACACCCACAACAACCACAGGATGGTCACCAGCAGGGGATACACCATCAGGGCCTTCACGTGCTCCATCCACGGCCCTGGGGCGGGCAACAGGCGATGAATGGCCGGCACCATGCTGATCATCAAATACGGAAAGGCCATACCCAACCCCAGCATCACAAAAACCATAATCAGGCTGGGCACGGGCAGGGTCAGGGCAAAGCCAATGGCCGGCGCCATAAAAGGCACGCTGCACGGGGATGCCAGAACCGTGGCCAACAGGCCCGTTAAAAACGCCCCCCGATATCCCTGATGGTGGGCCACCGCGATGGACAGATGCACAGGGACCTTGCCACGCAAGCCCTGAATCACCGCAAACAAAACCAGAATCAGGGTCACCAGAAACCAGGGCTCTTGCAACTGAAAGCCCCATCCCACGGCCATACCTGCCTGCCGCAGGCCCGCCATGATCCCCGCCATGATCACAAAGCCCAGCACAATGCCGCCTGCGTACACCAGACCGTCTAGGCGGGCCTCCCGTTCTTCTTTGCCCCGCAAATGGGCGATGGACAGGGCTTTTAGGGACAAAATGGGGAAAACGCAGGGCATAATGTTTAAAATCAGGCCCCCCAAAAACGCATACAGCCACGCCTGTTCCCATCCCAGCGCGGCAAAGCGTTCACGATAAAACCCAACATCGG
>JBJTVN010000080.1:0-1436 GCA_046081225.1 Alphaproteobacteria bacterium | reverse complement strand
CCTGCGGTTCCTGCTGCGGCGGCCGATAATCCCACAAACGGGTGGGGCCATGATAAAACAGGCTGGGGCGTGCGGGGGGCGGCCTGTCGGGCGTTTGGCAAACCGCCCGCATGTTGACCATATAGCGTTTCAAGGCGTCATGCTGCCCCTCGGGCCACAGGGGGGTTGAACATCATTTGCAAAGGCAGACTAAGGGGCACACGCATCCCCCCACTAAACCGCATTCGTTGATGTTTGAAAAGGGCAAGCCGCCCCCTTGACACAAAACCCTTATTCAAGTACAGTAGTATTGTACTTGAACGGGAGGGCCTGCCATGATGTTCACCACCACCTATTCCGCGTTGCGGCAGAATTTGACCACGGTGCTGCAACGAGTTTTGGATGATCGTTTGCCGTGTGTGGTGTCCCGCCGTGGGCACGAAGATGTGGTGATTTTGCCCCGATCCGACTGGGAATCCATGGAAGAAACGTTGTATTTGCTATCCAGTTCAGACAATGCGCGCCGTCTGGAAGAATCCCGCGCCCAAGCTGCGCGTGGTGATGTTCAGGAATGGCCGCTGCCGCCTCTCTCATGACGCGGCGCATTCATTTGACCCGTCACGCCGTGGAGGATTATCGGTATTGGGAAAAACAGGACAAAAAAACCCTCAAACGCATTCGTGGGCTGATGGACAGCATCGCCCAAGACCCTTTTTCAGGCATAGGGAAGCCAGAACCCCTAAAAGAGAACCTTGCGGGCCTATGGTCGCGTCGGATTGATCAAAAACATCACTTGGTTTACGAGGTTTTTCACGATCATATTATGATCCATGCCGTGCGCTTTCATTATGACAAAAGGGACTAGACAACCGCCGCCATCTCCCCTATAACCATCCTCGTTTCGTGGGCGGTTAGCTCAGCGGTAGAGCGTCTCGTTTACACCGAGAGGGCCGGGGGTTCGATCCCCTCACCGCCCACCAGAAACCTTTCCCCCATTTGGTCGATGATTTTACAAAAGTGGGGTTTACCCCCTCGGCATTTTGGTGTATGAACAGCTTTCATGAACGGTGCCGATGTAGCTCAGTCGGTAGAGCAACGCATTCGTAATGCGTAGGTCGGGGGTTCGAGTCCCTTCATCGGCACCATGATGGCCTCAGGTGCGCTTTGCGTTTGGCTCCGTAGCTCAGCAGGATAGAGCAACTGCCTTCTAAGCAGTGGGTCGGGGGTTCGAATCCTCCCGGAGTCGCCATCTGGGGGGTTAGGCCCTAGCAGAACCGGCAAAAGATTGTAGGGCACCTCTAAAAACCCTGTCTAAGGAGCCCCTTGCAAAATTAGATAGATTGGGGTGATTTGGTAGAAAGTGAGAGGAAAAAGGGGGAAAGCGTGCCATACAGGGTTTGAAAAAAGCCTGTAGAAAGGACACCGAGCATGGCACTGGGTCAGAGATTAAGCGTATT
>JBJTVN010000079.1:0-1452 GCA_046081225.1 Alphaproteobacteria bacterium | reverse complement strand
TAAAGCTAGAGTTCAGTCGATAGGGGTATACATGTCTTTTTTTGTTGACGACCGAAAAAAAGAATGAATCCCAGAATCCACTTAGACCATGTTTTTCTCAGCTCATAAAAAGTATGTAAACCATCGGTGTGGATGGTTTGTTCAATGGATAATTTGCCTTCCTCACTATCCATGCTTCTGTGCCCGTCGGTAACGAATGACCTCTGGGGAGACCACAAAAGCCTTGGCCAGTTGGTCCACAGTTGCGAAATCCTTGTAACGATTTAAAAATTCATTGGGCACCAGCAAGTGGGCGGCAAAAGCGTTGGCCTCTTTTTCTTTCCAATCTTGATCCGACGCTAAGGGGCGACGCAACAAAACTTGATACTCTTCGGGATGATTTTGTAAAAGATCCTTGTGTAAAAAATAATGGCCTAACTCGTGGGCAATGGTGAAGGTATTACGATTGTACGCCTCTTCATTATTGATATAAATGGTTTTTTCTGGAAAATCCAAAAATCCGGAAATGTCTTTATGTCCAGACTTAAAAATCACCCTGACAATTTTAATCCCATAATTGGATGCAATTTCCCGAACATCCACAGGGGGATCAATAATTAAGGGGATTGGGGTTGTGAATTGTGTGTACGTAAACCCCCTATTGGGCCAATTTTGGGTGATCGATTACCGCATTTTTGCGCCCCAGTACGACGGCAAGACCAAGCTGGACCATATGCGGGAAATGTTTGATAACGTTTTGTTTCAAAAGAAACTTCCATTTAGGGGTGTGCTGATGGACACATGGTATGCCACGGCGGACATGATGCAGCACATCCACAAACGGGGCAAATTTTTCTATTGCCCCATCAAGAGTAACCGCAAAGTAAAAGTCCTGTGTTATGCCCAAAAAGCCTGTGATTTAGATTGGTCAGAAGAGGAAAAGGAACAGGGCATGTTTGCCCGATTGCACAAGCTGGATAAAAAAGTTAGGGTGAAAGTCTTTCGCGTAGTCCGTTCTACCACGGAGACCGAAACAATCGTGACAAACGATTGCGCTCAATCTTCCACGGAGGTGATCCAAAACGTGGTATCACACCGCTGGAAGGTTGAGCAATTCCACCGCGAACTCAAGCAAAACACGGGCATCGAGGCCTGCCAATGCCGGAAACATCGGTCACAACGAACCCATATCGCCGTCTGTATGCTCGTTTGGCTGAAACTCACCGAATACGCCCACCGCGCCAAAACCACCATCTACCAACTTAAACAGGCATTCCTCGATGATTACATGAAACAACAACTCCTCTCACCAAACCTACGTTTCGCGTAAGTCCTATATCCGTGATTTGATCCGTCGGGACAGAGAGGCCATTGCCATCATCACCCCCGTGCAGCGTGGGTTGCAGGATATCAAACACAATCGCTTTTCCCCAGATAATGTTTTGGACATCCTGAAGGATTATCGGGCACCTC
>JBJTVN010000078.1:0-17858 GCA_046081225.1 Alphaproteobacteria bacterium | reverse complement strand
GCATCTTACGATCACTTTTTGGGCGAGTGCATCCAAAACGCCATCAAAATTCAGCACGAACTGGACATTGACGTTCCCGTTCATGGGGAGTTTGAGCGCAATGATATGGTGGAGTATTTCGGCGAACAGCTCAGCGGCTTTATCTTCACCAAGAATGGTTGGGTGCAAAGTTATGGATCCCGCTGTGTCAAACCCCCCGTGATTTTTGGGGATGTGTCCCGTCCCGCCCCCATGACGGTGAAATGGACCACATATGCACAGGCCCTCAGCCCCCGTCCCGTCAAGGGGATGTTGACAGGCCCCATCACCATTTTGCAATGGTCGTTTGTGCGGGATGATCAGCCCCGTTCTGTCACCTGCAACCAGATTGCCTTGGCCATTCGGGATGAAGTGATGGACCTTGAAAAAGCCGGTATCAAAATCATCCAGATTGATGAACCGGCGATTCGTGAGGGTCTTCCTTTGCGCAAAGAGGATCAGACGTCGTATCTGAACTGGGCTGTGGGGGCGTTCCGTATTTCCGCCGCGGGGGTTGAGGACAAAACCCAAATCCACACCCATATGTGTTATTCCGAGTTCAATGATATCATGGATTCCATTGCCGCCATGGATGCGGACGTGATTTCCATTGAAACATCCCGATCGGCCATGGAATTGCTGTCGGCGTTTATTAAATTCAAATACCCCAACGACATTGGGCCTGGGGTTTATGATATTCACAGTCCCCGTCTTCCCAAAACCGATGAAATGGCATTCCTGCTGCGCAAGGCGCTGGATGTTTTGAACCCTGAACAAATTTGGGTCAACCCAGATTGTGGGTTAAAGACACGGGGGTGGGCCGAGGTTCTGCCGGCCCTGCAAAACATGGTGGCCGCCACCAAAATCTTGCGTCAAGAGTTGGCCGCCGAGCAAAGGGATGTTGTCTGATCGATTGTTTTATGGCCGCCGCGTCGGAAAGGGATTTTCTGCGGTGGCGGCCCAATCTTTACGGAATCAGGGCGCGGACCTTTGTTTTTCTGACCCCCAAGACCTTTGCCTTGCCCCCTATACAGAGCGGTTTTTAGAAATCGGTTTTGGCAATGGTGCCCATATTTTGGCCCAAGCTGCCCACCATCCCCAAACCCTGTGTGTGGGGGTAGAGGCCTATCAAAGCGGGTTTACCCTTGCCCTGCGACAGGCCCACGAACAAGGCATTTCCAATATACGCTTGGCCAATGTGGATGTGGCCTCTTTGTTGGGGGGATTGCCTGAAGGCTTTTTTGATACCATGTTTATTTTGTTTCCAGACCCTTGGCCCAAAACACGTCATCACAAGAGGCGTTTGGTGAACGTTGCCTTTTTGTCGCGCCTCAAGGGTGCCCTTAAGCCTTCTGGGTGTTTGATTCTGGCCACAGATGATGATGGCTATGCTGAGCAAATGCGACACGCCGTGGAAAACACCATCCCTGGCGCATGGGTCCCCCCCGATCCCCTGATGGTCACAACCGCCTATCAACAAAAAGCCCACAACGCTGGCAGGGCGGTGACGGTGATGAAGAGAGTCTTTGCCCCGTAAAATGATTCGCTGACTTTTGTTGGGGGGTGCTTTAGAGTGTTTGGGAAAGAAAGTTGGTGTTTTTATGTCCTCCTCTGTTTGGCATATTGTGGATGCTTCGGGTTATATTTTTCGGGCCTATCATGCCTTGCCACCCATGAATGCCCCCGATGGAACACCGGTGAATGCGGTGTATGGGTTTTGTGCCATGATGCTAAAACTGTTGAAGGATGTGGGGGGGCAGCATGTTTTGGTGGTGTTTGATGCCAAACGTCGCAGCTTTCGTCAGGATTTGTATCCCGATTACAAAGCCCATCGTCCCGACGCCCCCGCGGATTTGGTGCCGCAATTTTCCCTGATTCGCCAAGCGGTAGAGGCCATGGGATTGTTGCCGCTAGAGCAAGAGGGGTTCGAGGCGGATGACCTGATTGCCACCCTAGCCACCGCGCTGGTGGCAGAGGGGGAGCGTGTGTGCATTGTGTCCTCTGACAAAGATTTGATGCAGTTGGTTCAGCCCGCTGTGTTTATGATGGACCCTTTAAAAAACAAAAAAATTGAACGGGACCAGGTCTTTGAGAAATTTGGCGTGTATCCAGAAAGGGTTGTGGATGTTCAGGCCCTAGCGGGGGATAGCAGCGACAACATTCCGGGCATTTCTGGTATCGGTCTGAAAACGGCCGCGGAATTGATTACGTCCTTTGGGTCCTTAGATGCCCTGTTGGATAATGCCCACACCATCACCCAACCCAAACGGCGGGAACGGTTGCAAGAGGGGGCATCTATGGCCCGTCTGTCCCGTGATTTGGTGCGTCTGCGCTGTGATGTTCCACTATCGCACCCGCCGCAGGATTTGGTGCGGGCGGTGAATTACGCATCCTTTGTGCCGTTTTTGCAAACGTTGGCCTTTCAGTCTTTGGTGCACCGTCTGCCGGCTGTTGATGCGGCGGAAAAGACATTTGCCTACCGCTCTGTTGTGTCCGATGGCGATGAGGACGCGTTGAAACACACTCTTCAAACCCATGGCCTGTGCAGTTTTGTGGTAACCTCGTCGGGTATTGAGCTGTGTGCCGATAAAGAGACCGTTTGGGCCCTTTCCCCATCACAGGCCCAAATGATTTTGCCGCCATTGTTTTCTGATCCCAGCATACGTTGGGTCAGTCACGATGCCAAAGCGCAGATGCACCGGTTGCGCCCTTGGGGATTACCCATAAAAACTCTTCCCCACGATACCATGGTCATGGGATATATTTTGACGATGACAGGCCAAACCTTGCAGGCCACAGCCGAGCAGCATCTGAACCACAGATGGGGAGGGGTGGCGGGGGAAGAGGCCTTTGTGATGTGGCATTTGTTTTTTGTGCTGCAGCAAAAGTTGGCCGCTGCACGCAGCATGACGGTGTATGAAACCATGGATCGTCCCCTGATTCCCGTGCTGGCACAGATGGAAGATGACGGCATTGCCGTGGATACATCGGTTTTATCTTCCCTAAGTCAGGAATTCGGGGCCCAGATGCAGCAATTGCAGGACCGCATTTATTTACAGGCCGGACATCCCTTTAATATCGGGTCCCCCAAGCAATTATCCGAGGTTTTGTTTCAGGAAATGAAACTCACCTCTGGCCAGAAAAGTGCAAAAACCGGTGCCTTATCCACAGGGTCCGATGTTTTGGAGGCTTTGGTAGAGCAAGGCCACAGCATTGCCCAAGATATTTTAGACTGGCGTCATTATGCCAAGCTCAAAAACACCTACACCGATGCTTTGCCCCAGATGATTGATGAACGGGGGCGCATTCATACGACGTTTTCTTCCACGGTGACGGCCACAGGACGCCTGAGTTCCAGTGATCCCAATTTGCAAAACATTCCCGTGCGCAGCACGCAGGGGCAAAAAATACGCACCGCATTTTACGCACCGCCCCAGTCTGTGTTGATATCCTGTGATTATTCGCAAATTGAATTGCGGCTGTTGGCCCATCTGGCAAACATTGAAACCCTGCAACAGGCCTTTAGCAGCGGGGAGGATATTCATACCATGACGGCGCATCATGTTTTTGGTGTGCCCCTGAACGATGTGACGCCCGCCATGCGGTATCGGGCCAAGGCGGTGAATTTTGGGATGATTTACGGCATTACCCCCTTTGGTTTGGCAAGGCAGTTGGGGTGCAGCAAAGCTGAGGCCAAAACCATCATGGATGCCTATTTTGCTCGTTATCCAGGCATACAGCATTATATGACAAGCGTTTTGGAAAAAGCCCGTTTGGATAACAGCATCACAACCCTGTTTGGGCGCCGCATTCCCCTGTTTGGTCTGGGAGATGCCAATCCCGCACGCCGCGCTTTTGCAGAGCGAGCCG
Source organism: Alphaproteobacteria bacterium (assembly GCA_046081225.1). GTDB lineage: Bacteria > Pseudomonadota > Alphaproteobacteria > JAJTHO01 > CANGYM01 > CANGYM01. Next base: position 13,970 of record JBJTVN010000078.1, on the reverse strand, counting down.
CCATCAATGCTCCCCTGCAGGGGACGGCGGCAGATTTAATCAAACGCGCCATGATTCGGGTGGCGGAGGTTTTAAATGGTTATCAGGCCAAAATGATCCTGCAGGTTCATGATGAATTGGTGTTTGAGGTGCCAGAGCATGAGCAAAAGGTTCTGTTGCCCCTGTTGGTCAAAACCATGGAAACGGCCCATTTGCCAGATTATGGTTTAAATGTTCCGCTGGTGGTGGATGCCACGGTGGGATCGCGGTGGGGGTGAGGGGGTTTTTGCAGTGTCTGCCTCAACGAACGTCAATCCCATGACATCCCCCTTTTTCAGGGACAGATCAGACAAACGATAGGGCCCGTATTCTGTGCGGATCAGGCGAGTCACGGGATAACCCAAATGATCGAAAACGCGGCGGATTTCCCGATTTTTGCCCTCGGTTAGGGTCACAGACACCCATGTGTGTTCGGGAGTTTTACGTTCTACGTCAATGCCAAAGGCCTGATAACGCATCCCTTGAATCACCATGGGGCGGGTCAGTGTGCCTTTGTCTGCATCGGTCAGATGCCCCCAAAGGCGAACCCGATAACGGCGAATCATGCCAGTTTTGGGGTCTTCCCATGTTTTTTTTAGGCTGGGGCTGTTGGTGAGCAGCAACAATCCTTCTGTTGTATAATCCAGCCGCCCAATGTAGTGGGCTTGCTGCAACGATGACGGCAGATAATCATAAACCGTTGGCCGCCCCTCTGGGTCATGGCGCGTTGTCAGGCATCCCGCGGGTTTATAAAACGCCCAAAGGCGGGGGCTGTCCTGTGGGGGCAAGGGTTGGCCGTCAATGGTGATGGTGGCATCGGGATCAATCCGTTGGGCCAAATTATCGATTATGGTGCCATCCACAATGACAACGCCACGTTTCACAAGATCCTCGGCCCCACGGCGTGATCCGATGCCCCGATGGGCCAACACTTTGGCAATTTTTTCTTTTTTCACAGAAAGGCCACGTCAGAAATTTCTACCAATACGAAATTCAATTTCTTGGTCATAGCGTTCATAATCCTCAACAAGGGGGGCGGAGGCCTCTACAGAGGCATAATAGGGACCAAAATTTTTCCCCACACGCACGCTGAGGGGAACAAACCAATCATTGCTTTGTTCATAATTCATTTGTGATTCCGATTGAATACGGACATGCCATCGCTGGGGCAAATTCAGGCGAAAGGACGGGGTAAGCATCAAAAGGTTGATATCACTGCGACCCTTATCCTCTGCAAAAGAAAACTGATTGCGGACGGTCAGGCCTGCAAAGCTGCCCTCTCCGATGTCATAAATATCGCGGGAATAGGACAGGGCTGGTCCCAACTGCCAGCGGCCATCGCCCCATTGATCCTCTCCAGCGGTGGGAATAATCAGGTTGGCTCCTATGGCAAAGCGGTTTTTATCCTGAACGGTTACCAAAAACGATTGCAGGGTGGTATCCCCCGATCCCCCATCGTATCCCCCGTCCCGATTGTCGGGGCTGCTTCTGTTGTTCATGCGCCACGCGGCGGTGGAAAGATTGTTGTTTAAAAACAAATCAGGGTTAAAATGATAGGCAAGATCGGTTCTCAGGGTGATCTGATAATCCTCTTTATCCTTGGGCAGGTTTCGGTAACGATAGCGCACATCCACGCGGTCACTGGCGCGGGTTTCATGATCACCGCTGATTCTAGGTTTGTTTTCGGCGTGTGCTGCTGGGCTGGCCAATAGGACAAAGGCCAAAAAGGCCACTATGACAGCAAGAGGCATAAGGGGTCCTCCAGGTTGGCCTTAAAGGCTTGCAGAAACGAAGCCCCCACAGCACCATCCACAACGCGGTGGTCAACGGACAGGGTGCAGGACATGACGGTTTTGACCACAGGTTGATCCTGTTCATCCGGAACAAAGCGTCGTTCTCCAGCCCCCACGGCCAAAATGCCCCCTTGGGGCGGATTCACAATGGCCGCAAAGTGGGAAATGCCAAACATGCCCAAGTTGGAAAGGCTGAAGGTGCCACCTTGAAACTCCTCAGGCAGCAATTTTCCCGCTTTGGCCCGTGCGGCCAGATCCTTGATTTCCGATGAAATGGCAATCAGGGATTTTTCATGGGCGCGGCGGACGATGGGGGTAATCAGACCCCCATCAATAGCCACGGCCACCGAAATGTCGGGCCATTCGTAATAATGCAACATGCCATCCTGCCACGATGCGTTGGCCTGTGGGACGGCCACCAAAGCTTGCGCGATGGCTTTGATAATAAAGTCATTCACCGTCAATTTATAGGCAACATTGGGCCGTCCATTCAATTGCGCCCGCAGGGCCATGGCCGCATCCAAAGCCACATCCACCGTCAAATAAAAATGGGGAACGGTTTGTTTGGATTCGCTCAGACGTTCTGCAATCACTTTGCGCATGGTGGTGGCTTTTTCCTGACGGGCAGGGGGCAGGCCAAAGGCCGCCACAGCCGCTGAAAGGGCAGGGGCTTTTTTATCTGCGCCAGCGCTGGTGGTTTTGGCGTTTAAAACATCGTTTTTAATAATACGGCCACGGGGTCCTGTGCCCTTGAGCGTGTTTACATCAATCCCCTTCTCTTTGGCCAAGCGACGGGCCAAGGGGGAGGCGATAACACGGCCAGAGGCCGAAGCCACAGAAGCCGCAGCAGGGGAGGGGGCCACAGAGGACGCAACGTGGGCAGGGGCAGCAGGGGCAGCAGACACTGGCTCCGATGAAGGGCCTTTTGCAGGGATCGTCAGGGATTCTGCTGTTTCTCCGTCCTCCAAAAGCATGGCAATGGGGGTGTTGACGGCCACACCTTCGGATCCTGCGGGGATTAAGAGGGAGCCTATGGTCCCCTCGTCCACAGCCTCAACCTCCATGGTGGCCTTGTCTGTTTCAATATCGGCCAGAATCTGGCCACTTTTGACAACATCCCCCACAGAAACGTGCCATTTGGCCAAGGTTCCCTCTGTCATGGTGGGGGAGAGGGCGGGCATCAAAACAGGAATGGACATGGGCGGAAAACTCACAAAACGCAAAGGACATCTTCCTTTACCCCTAAAGCACCCCAAGGGGAGTGTCAAGATTTACGGGATGTGGCAATAGGGGATATGATTATGATGCCAATTCAGTCGTTTGATTCCTTTTGTTTCATGCGGCCTAGGAAATCATGACCTTGGGATGTTGGATGGCAGGAGAGTACCAAGAGAAAAAGACAAAATGTTGTTGGTGAATGGGCATTTTTTTTATATACAAAAGGTCTCAGGCGATTTTCAAAAGGGGGATTTATGGCAGCAGACCAAGCAGCGGCGGCAACGCCCTATGCCCTGCATGTGATTGATGTGATTTCCCTTGGGATCATTGCGACCTCTGCCATTGTGGCTTCTTTCAGGGGATTTACGCGGGAATTTTTTGGCGTGGGGGCTTGGATCGCGGGGATTTTTGCGGGTGCTTACGCCACCAAGGCCACATTTCATTTTTGGAAAGAGTTTTTGCAAAACGATTTGTTGGCCAACATCACAGGGTTTATTGTCTTTTTTGTTCTAACTTTGACCCTGTGCATGGTGATCAGCCAGAAAGTGGTTAAGCGTTTGGGGGATAGTCCCCTGAATATTTTGGACCGCAGTGTGGGTTTTCTCTTTGGTTTTGCCAGAGGGATGGTGATTTTAGGGTTATGTTATTTGGTGATTTCCAGCTTTGCCAAAACCGATGAAGATTTGCCCGCTTGGGCGAAGCAATCCAAATTTTTGCCGCAGATTCAACAGACCGCCAAACTGTTGGTTAAAATGATGCCCTATGACGATAAACTCAAAAAAGACAAAGATGGAAACCCCATCAATCCTGAGGGCAAAACAGAAGAAGGGACCCCTTCTGAAGAGGACAATACAGATGCGCCCAAAGACCCCTCAGAGTCCAACGAGGACACAAACAAAGAACCCAGCTATAATAATGGGCAGCGTAACGAAATGGATCAGTTGGTGGATACAGTCGATGAACAATAAACAGGCTTGTCCTTTATGACGGATCGTTTGGGCGAAGAATGCGGTGTTTTTGGCATCTGGGGCTGTGAAGAGGCTGCGGCCCATACTGTTTTGGGGTTGCACGCTATGCAGCACAGGGGGCAAGAGGCCGCGGGGATTATCTCCCTAAAAAATGACACCTTCCATTGTCAAAAGCATGCGGGTTTGGTGGGGGATGCCTTTTCCTCAGAGCAGGTGATGGATCATCTGCCGGGGACATCGGCCATTGGGCATGTGCGTTATTCCACAACAGGGGACAGTTCGCCCCAAAACATCCAGCCTTTTTATGCCGAGCTTGCCATGGGCCCCGTGGCCTTGGCCCATAATGGCAATTTGACCAATGCTCTGACATTGCGCCGTGATTTGGTTCAAAAAGGGCATATTTTCCACTCTGGTTCGGATACCGAGGTGCTTTTGCATTTGATGGCAAGACCTCAGGAGGTTTCGGGATGCTGGCAAGATACCCTGAAACAAGCGTTGTTGCAGATTGAGGGGGCGTATTCTTTGGTGATGATGACCCAAAACGCCTTGTATGGGATTCGGGACCCTTGGGGCCTTCGTCCCTTGGTTTTGGGACAGCGCAATGGCACCTTTGTTTTGGCATCGGAATCGTGCGCTTTGGATATTATGGGCGCAACCTTGATTCGGGATGTGGCCCCGGGGGAGCTGATCACCCTTGATGCCTCTGGCCTAAAAAGTGAAATCCTGTTGCCCAAGGCGCCGTCAAAGTTTTGTATTTTTGAATACATTTATTTTTCACGTCCCGACAGCGTCTTAGAAGGCAACAGCGTTTATGAAGTCCGTAAAAACATTGGTCGCCATCTGGCGGAGGAAAATCCTGTGTTCGCCGATGTGGTGGTGCCTGTTCCAGATTCTGGCGTGCCTGCGGCGTTGGGGTATGCGGAGCAATCTGGGATTCCCTTTGATTTGGGCATCATTCGCAATCATTATGTGGGGCGGACCTTTATTGAGCCCACACAAAGCATCCGCCTGCTGGGCGTAAAGTTAAAACACAATCCCAACAGAATGTTTTTGCAGGGAAAGCGCGTGATTTTGGTGGATGACAGTATCGTGCGCGGCACAACATCCATGAAAATTGTCTCCATGGTCCGTGCAGCTGGGGCCACAGAGGTGCATATGCGTATTGCCAGCCCCCCGACAACCCATTCATGCTTTTATGGTGTGGATACGCCCACCCGTGATCATTTGATAGCGGCGCATTTGTCCACGCAGGCTATGGCAGAAAAAATTGGCGTGGACAGTTTGGCCTTTATTAGTCTGGATGGGTTGTATCGCGCCGTGGGGAAAGCTGGGCGGGATAGTGCCGCCCCCCAATACTGTGATGCGTGCTTTACGGGCGATTACCCCATCCCGCTGATGGATGTTGCGAAGGGCCTTGTTTAATCAAAAGGAGATCTGGATTATGGGACTGAGTTTCTGGCATTTGATGATTGTTTTGTTTGCCATTGTCATTTTGTTTGGCCTAGGGAAATTGCCCAAAGCCATGGGGGACGTGGCCAAAGGCATTCGGGCCTTTAAACGGGAAATGGAACGCGAAGAGGATGCCCCAGAGGAAAAAAAATCCATAACCGCCATGCCCAAAGAGGAGACAGCTTTGTCGATTGTGACGGAAAAAGACCATCCCAAACCTTAGGATCAGGTGATGCCCAGCATGAAAAGAATGGCCCTAGGGGTCAATATCGACCATGTGGCGACATTGCGCAATGCGCGGGGCGGAGTCCACCCAGATCCTGTGCGGGCGGCGCATCTGGCCGTACAGGCTGGGGCGGACAGCATTACGGTGCACTTGCGCGAAGATCGTCGTCACATCAGTGATCATGATGTTGCGGCTCTGATTCGTCATACGGATTGCCGGATCAATTTGGAAATGGCCGCTACGTCAGAAATGCTGAGCATTGCCCAAACCTATCGCCCTTTTGCGGTGTGTTTGGTGCCGGAAAAACGACAGGAACGCACCACCGAAGGGGGGTTGGACCTGCAGGCTATGAAAGCCCTTTTGCCTGCGTACATCCGCGATTTACAATCCTGCGGTATTCGGGTGTCGTTGTTTATCCAACCCGATGATGCCGCCGTAGCCTTGGCGGCTGAGATGGGGGCCGATGTGGTGGAGCTGCATACGGGCACGTACTGCGATGCCCATCATGATCGGGATCGTCAGGCTGCCTTGACCCCGATTAAAAATGCGGCTGAATCCGCCCAAAAGCACGGCCTGATCTGTCATGCTGGCCATGGTCTGAGTTATGCCACTGTGCGGGAGATTGCCATGATTCCCCAGATTTTTGAGCTGAACATCGGACATTATTTAATGGGGGAGGCCCTGTTTTGTGGCCTAGAGATGAGCATTCACAAAATGCGGCGCATCTTGGACGAAGCGCGGGGTCTGGCCTTGTGATTGTGGGCATTGGCACCGATATTGTCAGGATTGACCGTGTGGCGCGACTGATCCAAAACTTTGGGGATAATTTTTTAAACCGCGTGTTTACCCCCGAGGAACGGCGCCCCCAAGCCCCCGCAGCCCATTATGCCAAACGCTTTGCGGCTAAGGAGGCTTTGCTGAAAGCCATAGGGACAGGGTTACGGGCGGGGATGTCATGGCAGGATATCACGGTCACCAAAACCCCCTTGAATCAGCCACGTTTGCAGGTGTCTGGCGGCGTGGCCAAGGCCCTGCCCCACGCTGCCCAGATTCATGTCAGTTTATCCGATGATGGGGGTATGGCGATGGCGTTTGTGGTGGTGGAAATGTCCAGTTTCCAAAAAAGTATTGATGTTCATCCTTATTCTAAAACGGCTTAAGGACAGCCAACATCACAATGGCCACCATCAACAGCGTGGGAACCTCGTTGAAAACGCGGTAATAGCGATGGGATTTTGTGTTTTGATTGTTGGCAAACAATCGCACATAACGGGCGCACAATCCGTGAAATCCCGCCAGCAACAGCACCAACGTCAGCTTGGCATGAATCCAGCCTTGGGCCATCATCTCTGGAATGCCCAGCATCAGGCCCCCAAACACAAAACTGAGGATCATGGCCGGATTCATGATGATTTTCAGCAATTTGCGCTCCATCACTTTTAACATCTCAGCGCGATTGGATGATGGGGGGACATCAGCATGATACACAAACAGGCGCGGCAGATAAAACAAACCGGCCATCCAGGCAATCATACTGATGATGTGCAGGGCCTTGATGATCAGATAATGGTCTTGAACAAAATCCATAAACATAGCCTTAGGATGGGGGTTTTTCTTTGTGACGGCGCTGGGACCAGTGGGGGACGGTTGTTAGGGGGGCGCGGGTTATGGCCAAAGTATCGCTGGGGATATTTTGCGTAATCACACTGCCAGCCCCCAAATAGGCCCCCTGATGCAGGGTCACAGGGGCCACCAAGGCACTGTGAGATCCCACAAAAACCCCCGATTCCAACGTGGTTTTATGTTTGTGGGTGCCATCATAGTTACAGGTGATGGTGCCCGCGCCAATGTTGCAATCATCCCCGATGTCGGCATCGCCCAGATAACTCAGATGCCCTGCTTTGACGCCTTTGCCCAGCGTGGTGGCTTTGAGTTCCACAAAATTGCCGATATGGGAATCCTGCCCCACGGTCGTGCCAAAACGCAAACGGGCAAAGGGCCCCACCGTGGCCCCGCCCTGAATCACACATCCCGTCAGGTGGGAAAAACTATGAATGACGGCCCCCGCATCCACACGCACACCAGGACCAAACACAACATTTGGATGGATTTGGGTGCCTGGGGCCAAAACCGTATCGGCGGCAAACACAACCGATGATCCAGCCATGACACCAGCCTCTTGGTGGTGTTTCAGCAGGCGTGCCTGCAGGATGGTCTCTGCGGTTTGCAATTCTTGCTGTGTGTTGATCCCCAAAACCTCCTCTGCGGGCACAGAAAGGGGACGTACACAGCCCCCATCGGCATCAATCAGGGCGACGGTATCGGTTAAATACACCTCCCCCTGTTGATTATGGGCCTGCAAACGGGGCAGAAGGTTTGGCAAAATGCCCCCTGCAAAGGCCATAATCCCGGCGTTCAGGGGAAAATCCGGATTGTGTTTTTGTTCGGGGGATAAATCACTGCTTTCGATGATGCGGGATACAGTCCCATCATCCTTGCACACCACCCGCCCATAGGGATTGGGCAGGGGCGCCCGAAAGGTCAGCAACCCCATATCCCCGCCCAGATCCAGCAACGCCTGAACCGTGCCTTGGGTCAAAAGCGGAGTATCCCCATACAAAACCAATGTTGGGGCTTGTGCCAAATCAGCGGCGCCTGCCAAGGCCGTCTGCACAGCGTGTCCCGTGCCTTTGGGGGGATCTTGGACAATCACGCGGTGGGGGGGTCCTGAAAAAAAATCCTGTAAATCTGGACTGATCACGCAGGTGATCTGAAGGGGACGCAGGGATTCAGCCAAACGCAAAACATGCCAAATCAACGGAAACCCCGCCAAAGGATGCAAAACCTTGGGCAAGGGAGATCGCATGCGGGTTCCCTTCCCCGCCGCCAAAATGATGATATGATACGGAATCACGGCTTTTTACAGGCTTTGGATATCGCCTGATAGGTCTTTAAAAATCCCTTCAGGTCAAAGGTATCCGTGGTTTTTGTCCCCTTTTGGGATGCCGATTTCACCACGAGCAAATCCCCCTGCTTCAGAGCACTGATAATTTTTTTATCCTGCTTACGATCCTCGGAAAACAAGTGCGTATCATCCCCGACCAAAGAAAAGGATTGCTTGCCCACCACAATCTTGCCCTCTTCCCCCTTTTTCAGGGGATAGCCCATATCAAAATACAGATCATCAAAAATATTGCTGCTCGGGTAATGGGTGATGAACAAAAAAACATCGCCTCGTTTTTTATAATCTCCCTCGGACGTTTTGGGACTGCCTGTTAGATAACAGACTTTTTGTTTGTTTTCTGTAAATGTATACCCCGACCATGCGCCCTGAGTGGCCAAAGATTCGGGATTCGAAGACGCCAAGGCGCCGTTTTCCATCATCAAAAGAAAAAGAACAAAAACAAAACGCAACATCATCGGACCTTTGATTATGTTTTTCCTAAGGAACAAGGTGGGTAGGCTGTTTGTAATCCTTTTTGGATAAAAACACCAGATCCTGAATGATGGCATCGGCCAAAGTGTCTATGGCTTTGCTGCGGGCATCCGCCAAACTTTGATCCGATCCATATGTGGATGTGACAATGTCATACCCCTGCCGTTGACGCCGAGACCGCTGGACCAAAATCGTGTTATTCGATGCACGGGTCACGGTATAGGTTGCGTTTACGGTCAGCATGGAATAGGTGGAGGATGCTTTTTCGTTGATGCCCAGGGGCTGGCTCTCCTCAGACACGGTATAAGATAAAATCCACTGTCCGCCTGCGTCTGCGGATTGGCCCCGCGCCCTTAAACGGGTGCGCAGGGATTGATCCAAAAGGTATGCATATTTGCCCTCGATCTGGCCCAATGTTACCTCGGGCAGGGTGGTGTTGGCCTCGGACCCATAAACAGGACTAAAGCCACAGCCTGAAAACACCAAGGCCACAAAAAAGAGAACCAAAAACGATGCGATTTTCATGATCACTCTTTAAAATACAATACCGGATCCATCAACACAATTTCTGATGTTAACACCACAGAGGGGTTTAGATGGGGCCGACAGGCCTGAAGCAAGGCTTTTTGAATGATGGATAAGGTTTCGGGGCTTCGCCCCTGAAGCAAGCGAATTTCCAAATGCAAAAAGGGATTTTTGCCTTGGCCGACATAAGCGGTTGCAAAGGACAAAGCCCGTGTTTTCACAGCATTCGGATCAATGGTTGGTTGATGACACAACGCATGATGCACATCCGCCAGCAAGGCAGAGACCTGCACAGAGCCGCTGTGATGAACCACAAGATGAGGCATCAAGACAACGGGGCCTTCGATGAGGAAGGCCGCCAAGGGTGATAATCCGACGCAGAGGCCTGACGCTTTCCCCCACCCAGAATATGCCCAGCAGGACGCCAAGCCCCAGATGTACCCGTTAAATTGGGGCGATGATCTTTTTGCCAAAACCGTTTTTTGGGGGTGGCCTCCTCAGGGGGCAAATCATCGGTATAGTGCAACCACCCATACCAAGGGGCGGGGACTTTGGAGGCCTCAGGCAGGCCCGCATAAATCACGCGGCGACGCTCGCCCGCTGGGGTTTGTTTTCGGTAATACGTGTTGCCAAACCCATCTTTCCCCACATAATCCGCAGACAATGTCAGAAAAAAATGATTGATGCGGGCAAAGCACATAACGATTTAGGCCTCTTTATCTTCGGGCTTGGGACGATTTTCAACAACTTCGTCAATCAAACCAAAGGCTTTGGCATCTTCCGCGGACATAAAGTTATCCCGCTCCATGGAGGTTTCCACCACAGACAGGGGTTGGCCCGTGTGTTTCACATAAATGTTATTCAGGCGGGCTTTCAGGGACAAAATTTCTTTGGCGTGAATTTCAATATCCGTCGCCTGTCCACGAAACCCCCCTGAGGGTTGGTGAATCATGACCCGCGAATTGGGCAAGGAGTACCGTTTGCCCTTAGCACCCGCCGCCAGCAAGAGGGATCCCATACTGGCCGCCTGACCAATGCACAGTGTGCAAACATCGGGGGCAATATACTGCATCGTGTCATACATAGCCAATCCCGCCGTCACAAGGCCCCCTGGGGAATTGATATACAAATAAATGTCTTTTTTGGGATTTTCAGATTCCAAAAACAACAACTGGGCACAAACCAGTGCAGACATTTCATCCGTTACAGGGCCAACCAAAAAAATAATGCGCTCTTTTAACAGCCTAGAAAAGATATCAAACGCACGCTCCCCCCTGTTGGTTTGTTCAACCACCATGGGCACCAAGTTCGCGGCTACATCCAAAGGATGGGAAGAGGAAAAGGGGGAATACATCATGGGCTGGGGTTACTCCACTGAGTTTTTCATGGATTGAAGAAATGATGTCTGTTTTTCTAAAATAAAATCCCTAAAAAGAACATAACGGTTTGTGCCGGTGACCTGTCCCAACAGGGCTTCAATCACCTTTTCCTCCAGGATATTATTTTTAAAAGCTGTCATTTGTCTGGGATTGCTTTTCAGAATTTCCACAGCCTTGAAAAACTCTTTTTTATCGCCGTCAACTTCATCAAGCAGGGCCTTAGCCAAATCCTGATTGGTGACTTCAATGCCATGGGCGCCGGCGTATTTCAGAAAAAGAAACGCCAAGGCCACACGACGTCTGGCCATTTTTTCAACATAATCGTCTGGCTCTTCATCGCTCTCTGGGTCATTTTCAAGAATTTGTCTCTTTTCAGCCTCAATCATCACTTGGGGCAAAGGGAACACATAGCGACTTTCCAGTGTTTGCAACAAAGCCGCACGACGGGTCATCACTGAAAAATCACGCTTTTCTAGGATCAACTCTGATCTTGCGGCATTGTAAAGGCCCTTTTCTGCGCCCTCTTTCTGGAAGGTTTCTTGGACGCGCTCATCTTGCAAGGGGTCTGACAGGGACATAACATCCAAAACATCCACGTGACGATGGTCGTGGTGGTGATGATGACTGTGATCGTGATCTTCGTTACAGGGCTCATCAAAATGAAAATGATCCCCCGCCGATTTCCCTAGAAACTTGTGGGTATCGGGATCATCCTGTGAAAGGGTTATAAAAAATTTTTTGCCATCATCCCCCTGATCCCCCGTTTCATGATCAAAGGAAAATTCACGATAAATCACCGTATCCCCATAATCCGCAGGACGATCCAGAGAGGTTTTGTCTGAGAGGAGAAATTTTATCTTTTTTAGTCTCGCCTCTATGTCTTCCGCCGAGGGAAACAACGTGTAGTTTGGAATGTCCAACGATTTCACGTCAATCAGGGGGGCATCAGGGATCACTTCTAGGGCGCAGGATAAAACGATGGGCTCTTTTTCTCGGAAGCTTTCAATATCAACGGTGGCGGGCCCCGCGACATTCAGGCCATGCTCGGCAATGATTTTTCTGGTGGTGTTTTCAAAAAGGTCCCGAAAGACTTCCCCTTTGATACGCTCACCATACTGGGCCTTTACCAGGGCCGCGGGGGCTTTTCCTGGGCGGAATCCATCCAGCTTAACTTTTTTGGAAATCGAGACGATTTTTTCCCGCTCTTGGGCCAAAAACACATCATAGGAAACGGTTACGGAAAACTCCCTGAGCAGTCCTTCTTCTTTTTTCAAAACAATATCCATGGTGGTAACTCGTGTAAAAATGTTTAGTTTTCGAAAAGATCAACCTTCCTTTGGTATAAGGGGCTTTTGCATCTCTGGCAAGATTCTTAATCAAAGCGTGTAATCAAAGCGCCGCCCATCAAAAGGCCCCTTTGATTTTTAATCCTTTTGTTTTCAATCCTTGGCGCCACTGACCTTGACAAAGCTATCTTTATAGAGCTCTATAAAACCGTGGTTTCTTAGTCATCCTTAACCCCCTAACCTTTTCAAAGCAGGAGTCCCCGCCGTGTATACCCTTTATGCCATGCCAGGATCGTGCTCTATGGCGATTCATGTTTTGCTGAACGAAGTTCACGCCCCTGTCACCATCAAAAATGTGGCTGGTCCCACACGGCCCGATGACTATTTGGCCATCAATCCCAGAGGCAGCGTCCCCACACTGGTTGATGGGGATTTTGTTTTGCGGGAAGGGGCCGCCATTTTGATCACAATGGCCGAAACCCACAACAGCCCCCTGTTGCCCTCTGCGGGTCGGGACCGTGCGCGGGCTCTGGAATGGCTAGCCTTTGCCAATGCCACCATGCACCCTGCCTATAGCCGCGCTTTTTTCATGCACCGTCATTTAGGGGAGAATGCCAAAAACAACCCCCTGTATGATGCTGTCATTGCCGCCATCCAAAACCTGTGGAATGATGTGGAAAGCACGTTGCAAAGCCGTGATTATATTTGCGGTGAATCCTGCACGTTGGCGGATATTTTGCTGACTGTTATTGCCAACTGGTCCCCCAATTTGCAAAAACCCATCACCTTTGGTGCGAAAACCAAGGCGTTGTTTCAGCGGGTCGTGGCCCGCCCTGCCTATCAGCAGGCCTTGAAAGAGGAAAACATCACCTACAAAGTCGCGGCCTAAACCCACCTAAAACCCTTGGGGGGGAGGTCCCTCTCCCCCCCATATCCTTGTCTATAATGCCCCCTTATGTCCTTTGCCTTTCCTGAGATTTCCCCCATTGCCATCACAATCCCGTTTGTGGATTTGCCCATCCGTTGGTACGCTTTGGCCTATTTGGTGGGGGTTGTGGGGGGGTGGCGTTATTTGATGATTTTGTCCCGTCGTCCCGCCTGTCGTATGGCGACCCCTGTATTAGAGGATTTTTTGCTGCCCGCCACACTGTCCATCCTGTTGGGGGGGCGGTTGGGGTATGTCTTTTTTTATCAGTGGCCCTATTTTGCAGATCACTTTTGGAACATTTTTAAGGTTTGGCAAGGCGGAATGTCCTTTCACGGCGGCTTGATTGGCATGATCATCGGCGGCTGGTGGTTTTCGCGAAGACGGGCTTTGCCCTATTTGCATTTCACGGATCATTTGGCGGTTGTGGCCCCCATCGGTCTGTTTTTGGGCCGGTTGGCCAATTTTGTGAATGGGGAACTGTATGGGCGCATCACCGATGTTTGGTGGGCTGTGCGTTTTCCAGCGGGGGATTATTTGCCCCGTCATCCCTCACAACTTTACGAAGCCGCCCTTGAGGGAGCCGCTCTGTTCATCGTTCTGGGTATCATGGCGTTGTTTCCCAAAATTGTGGAACGTCATGGCTTGCTCAGCGGTACGTTCCTCGCCGGTTATGGACTGGCCCGTTTTGCCTTTGAGTATGTCCGCGAACCCGACCCCCAGTTGGGGTTTGTTGTGGGATCCCTG
>JBJTVN010000077.1:0-1988 GCA_046081225.1 Alphaproteobacteria bacterium | reverse complement strand
TTTGCCACAGATTCCCGTGTTGCTTCGTATCCATAAGGGGACACTTGGGACATATCCCCACAATTTTCGCAAACGTAGGCCCCATCGTTTTTGAGGCGAACCTCATCCCCGCACGCATCACAACCATAAACCGGGCGATCTAAAAACCGGAACACGCCTTGATCTTGCAGGGATGCGAAATCTTTTGGATGCAAGCCACGCACACTTCCTTTTCCAAAAGGGATGGCGGGTTTAACGGATAACCTTTTAAACAAGTCTCGCAAGATTGTCAGAGGATCCGACAACGGCTTGGGGCCATAATACCCAGACTCTTCTAGCCACGCGACAATGACCTCATCCAAGGGCTCCGTGGTCAAATTGGATGATCCATTCACCGATAAATGCACAAGACGCTCATGGTTTCCTTCCGTATTGGCATAAAAAATAATCATATCGATGCTTGCGACATCCACATGGGACCAACATTCCTTGCGGCAGGACATATCAAGGTCAGGTTTTTGGGGGTATTTGGTATATTTCCAAAAGAGTTCCCTCGCCATAGAGTGGCCATAATCTAGGGGATTTTTGGACTTGGGGGCGCAATAAGAGGCCCCAAATCCATCTGGGCGCGTAAGGTACAGCTTATCTATAAAAAGCCCCTGTAATTCCGGCCATGAGGGGTGAACGGGGGGACGGGTTAGGGATAAAGCGCCTTGCATCATAAGATCCGCAAAGATCTTTTGCACATCAAACGCTTGGCTCCGTTCTGGTTTTTTAGGAACGTCGGTTAATCCGAAGATTTTTTCTCCGATGGCTTTAGCGAGGGCTTCTTGCAAAGGTTTGTTGGGGGCAAACACCAAAAGGGCCTTATTTGGGCGAATCACGATGGTGATGGGGGCAGGTTTATTGATGTTGCGGTGAATTTCCTCCCCTGTTTCATCCAACTCATCGGAAATATAAGGCTCTCCCGTTAAAAGGCTGGCCACCAATTCATCGCCATAGATTTCAAAAATAAGACTTTCTTCGGAATAGGTCACATTCCCCTTGGCGCAATCTTTGATAATCTCCAACAAGTATGTTCGGGCATTGTCATACAAAACATCGGCGGCAAGGGGACTTTCTGCGGCAATGTCCACCCGATCGGTACGGGTGCGTTTTCCCTGAAAATGATAACGCTGGGTGGCAACAAATGTTTTAAAGCGTTGGGGATGATGGGACGCCATCCACAAAACAGCATCCATGGGACGATCATACCCCATAGTATCGGGTAGGGTGAGATCATAACGTTCCCTATCCGCCCACAAAGAGGCCAGCGGCACCGCAGGGCTATTTTGTGCAATTAGTGCCACATTCCGCAGACGCTCTAAAACCCCTATATCTGCCTTTTGTAAAATGGACAGCAGGGCCTGCTTATAATCCTTCCCTTTGGAAAGTTCAGTCAGGTTTTCTGGGCAATCAATATGGTTGCGCTTTAAAAAGCCTTGCAGCACCTCGGGGGTGGCTTTTTCAATGATGACACCCACTTTATAGGTGCTCTTTATCTTTTCCTGCAATATTGCCGTCATAAATCCATATTGCCCAATGCTAATCACTGGATAAACAATGTAATAGAGTTATATCTTTATGTACAACATTAAATGAAGATTAATAAAATAGGCAACGCCAAAAGTAGCACATAGGTAGCACACGGGGTTTTTGTGACGATGATATTTTGCATAAGTCATTGATTTTTTTGGTGGGCGTACGTGGTCTCGAACCACGGACCTCTACGATGTCAACGTAGCGCTCTACCCCTGAGCTATACGCCCGAAAAAACCTAAGGTACTTATGCGGATTCCTAAGGGCGCTGTCAACCACCCTTAAGATCAGGGTAACTCCCTAAACTTTTATGTCGTTACGTGGGATGGGTGAAACACCCTCACCTTTAGGCGAATCTTCCGCTATTATTGCGGCATGGATTATAGGAAAGGCAGCTACAGCTTATACGACTTTAAGTACCACTTGGTTTG
>JBJTVN010000076.1:0-2474 GCA_046081225.1 Alphaproteobacteria bacterium | reverse complement strand
CATGGTGGTCATGGTGGTGGGGGCCAAGCCCAAAGGACAGGCATGTTGGGCCGCCGGCATCAATAGCACATAATCCGACGCGCGGCCCAAAGCACTGTGGGCATCCCGCGTCATGCCCACCAAGGGGATGTTCAGGCGGTTCGCATAGTCCAAAATGCCCTGCAGTTCGCTGTTGCTGCCGGATTCGGACAACACCAAAATGGCGTCAGCGGGTGTGATCATGCCCAAATCGCCGTGGTTGGCCTCTGCCGCGTGGACAAAATAGGACGGGGTGCCAGTGGATGCCAATGTGGCGGCAATTTTGCGGGCGATGTGGCCGCTTTTTCCAATACCGGTGCAAATGACGTGGCCCTGTGTGCGCAAAAACAGATTTACAACATCGGGAAAACAGGGGGGGATGGCTTTGGCGAGGGTCAGGAGGCCCTCAGCCTCGGTTTCTAAAACCGTTGTGGCCCGTAGGATATCATCGTTGTCATGGCAGGCAGGGATCATATCCACAATCAGGGTCATGGTTGTTCTTTTTAAAACGTAAGCTTTGAAGGACAAGTGGTTTTGTAGCATAATTTAAAAGCCAGTGTACATTTTTTCATACACGGTATGCTATAGTGGATATCAGGAGACGATGAACATCATGCTTTCGCGCAGCGCCTTGCTGGAGAAAATGAAAAGCTATGATCCACGGGCCCAGATGGACCTGGTGGGGCGTGCCTATGACTATGCGCAGGAGAAGCACGAAGGGCAGATGCGCTCTTCTGGTCATCCCTATTTTTCCCATCCGGTGGCGGTGGCGGAAATTCTGGCCGGTATGCATTTGGACAGCGCCACGTTGGCCACGGCCCTGTTGCACGATACGGTGGAAGATACATCCGCCAGCATCGAGGATATTCAAAAACGCTTCGGTGACGAGGTCGCACGGCTGGTTGAGGGGGTCACCAAGCTGTCCAAAATCAAGCTGAAAACGGCAGAAATGCAACAGGCGGAAAATTTCCGCAAGCTGGTTTTGGCCATGTCCGAGGACATTCGGATTCTGATGATCAAGCTGGCGGATCGTTTGCACAACATGCAAACCCTGAAATTTCTACCCAAACCCGAAAAGCGGGCGCGTATTGCCCATGAAACGTTAGAGCTGTATGCCCCGCTGGCCGAGCGTCTGGGGATTCATGACATTAAGGATGCGCTGCAGGATCTGGCCTTTGAGGAGCTGCACCCCGAAGCCCGTCAGTCCATCATCCAGCGCATGGATTTGTTACAAAAAGACAGCCAGCAAAGCTTTTCTGAGGTCATTGCGCAGCTGAAGCACGATATGGCGGAGGCAGGCCTGAACGTCCGCATTCAGGGCCGGGAAAAAAAGCCCTATTCCATCTGGATGAAGATGCAAAAAAAGGATTTGTCCTTTGATCAATTGACGGATTTGGTGGCCTTTCGGTTGATTGTGGACAGCACGCCCAACTGTTATGCCGCCCTGGGCGTGATTCACAGCAAGTATCAGATCATTCCGGGCCGATTCAAAGATTACATCAGTGTGCCGAAACTTAATGGCTATCGTTCGTTGCATACCTCGGTCATTGGCCCCAAAAATATGCGTATTGAAACCCAAATCCGCAGCACAGCCATGCATGAAGTGGCCGAGCTGGGCATTGCCGCCCACTGGGTATACAAACAACAGACCAAAGAACAGCACAATTACAGATGGTTGCGGGAATTGTTGGAGGTGATGGAAAATGCATCCTCGCCAGAAGAGTTTCTGGAACATACCAAAATTGCCATGTTTCAGGATCAGGTGTTTTGTTTCAGCCCCGCTGGGGATTTGATGGTGCTGCCCCGCGGCGCGACGCCTGTGGATTATGCCTATGCTGTGCATACCAAGGTGGGGGATCATTGCAGCGGGGCCCGTGTCAATGGGCGATTGGTGCCCCTGAACACCGTTTTAAAAAACGGCGATCAGATTGAAATCCTGACCCAAAAAGAGCGCGAGCCCAGCCCCGCATGGGAACAGTTTGTGGTCAGTGCCAAGGCCAAATCCCGCATTCGCCGCTATGTCCGCTTAAAACGCCAAGGCGAATACAAAAAATTGGGCGAGGCCATGTGGGAGCGCACGTTGAAAGATTACGGCAAAACCATCTCGCTGTATCAACTCACCGATGCCCTGCCCAAACTGAGTGGGCATCACAAACTGAAAAACACCGATGATCTGTTTGCCACTATTGGTAGTGGCGATATGACCTGCCGCGAAGTGCTGTTGATCCTGCACCCTGATATTGTGCAGCAGGAAAAAACGGAAAAAGAGGCCCGCCTCAGCCTGCCCAAAACCACGGCGGCCCCGAAAAAAAGTGGGCACAAATTGCCGGTTGTGGGGTTGATTCCCGGGATGGCCATTCATTATGCCAAATGTTGTCACCCTGTGCCCGGGGATCGCATCATTGGGTTGGTGACAACGGGCAAGGGGGTCAGCATTCACACATCGGATTGCCCCA
>JBJTVN010000075.1:0-1083 GCA_046081225.1 Alphaproteobacteria bacterium | reverse complement strand
CCCATGGGGGCCTTGCCCTTTCGGGCCGTTTATTATCGACCAGATCGGGAAGATCGCCCCATAACCCCCTTACCCAGGTTTGCCATCCCCCTGAACACGGGGTGGTGTGATGATCCGGCGGCGCCGGCCTATAACCGCCCTGTTGTGTTGCCCACATCCTACGGAGCAGAGGCGTTATGGCGAAACGATGCCTGTTATGACCTCATCATCGTCATGGGATACAACGATGCACCGCCCCATCCCCACGCCGGCAGCGCGTTGTTTGTGCATCTGCCCCACAGCGATGGACGGGCTACAGCGGGGTGTGTGGCATTAGAGCGCGAGGCTTTGCGGACACTTCTCCGCGGGGGCTGTGATGGGATTGTGATAACAGAGGACGGAGGACTGAAGACGGAAAGTAAACAATGAAAACACCGCTCTTACATCCTCAATCCTCTGTCCTCTGTCTTCCGTCCCCCCGATTCCACGGCATTTTGGCCAGCAGCATGGCCATGCCGCACCATCCCGTGACGCCGGCATTCAGCAAGCCCAGCCCCATCAATCCCGCCAAGGCATGAAACACAGGATGCACCCCAAACCCCGCCACTGTGAACAAAACCACCAGCAACCCCACGACCATCTGGACCTGACGGTTCAGGGGCAGCACCATCCCCGTTTCGATGGGCAAGCCCGCCGCCGCCCAAGCGTTCAGGCCCCCCTCGATGTTATAAACATCCAAATCGCTTTGCTCCGCCATCAGGGCTGTGCAGGCCTGCTCGCTTCGTTTGCCCCCCTGACAGTGAATCAGGATTTTTTTGTGATGGCCACGGGGCAACCGCGCCGCGCTGATCTGGCCCAGCGGGATCAAATGACTGCCGTGGATGCGGGTGGCTTTGTACGCGGCGGCCTCCCGCACGTCCAGCAACACCGCTTCGTTGCGATCCAGCCACGCTTTGGCCTCTAGGGGGGTGATGGTTTTTAGGGTCATGGCATGTCTTTTGATTCAGGGCTGTCAAACATCCCAAGAGTATACCCACACTGCCCGCCCGAATGACAAATTTATTTTTCGGATCATTTTTTTTACGAAAACCAAAAAAATGTGAC